>NZ_BAAHBI010000020.1:471328-587310 GCF_054776755.1 Spirosoma litoris
ATAGAAGCTAAATTGGACGAGTACTAGTAGACTGTTACGTTAATTGTTATAGTTATCTTCATACTATACTACCATTTTAACCTTTTCAGATTATGGCTCGTTCCAGCTTCGTCTTTACCTTACCCGATACTGAGGTGGCTCAAGTAGAGCAAATGCTTGCCAGAGGAAAGTACCCAGTACGTAGCCTCTATCGGGCACAAGTGCTGCTTCAATTGCATCTGGGCAAGACGCCCACTCAAGTAGCAAACTTGGTTCCTATTAGTGAAGCCACCGTCTATAATCTACGAAAACGCTACCTGGCAGAAGGGTTGGCTAGTGCCTTAAGTGAAAAACCCAGACCGGGCCAGCCCAGTAAATTTGACAAAGCCGCTCAAGCTCACCTGACAGCTTTGGCCTGTAGTGAAGCGCCAGAAGGCCGGAGCCGATGGACTTTACGTTTATTAGCCGATCGGTTGGTCGACCTTGGTTTGGTCGACTCCATTTCCCATAAAACAGTGGGGGAACAACTAAAAAAATCAGCTCAAGCGAAGCGTCGCCCGGCCCTGGCTCAAACAGCAGTGGTGCATTGCTAAGATAGAGGGGCAGTATTTGGCTAAATTGGAAGCCGTACTGGATTTCTATGCTCAACCGGCTGACCCGGTCAAGCCTCGCTTCTGTTTTGACGAGCGGCCTTGTCAGTTATTAGATGATGTGGTCGCTCCATGGCCAGTTAAGCCCGAAAAAGCAGCCAAAATAGACTACGAATATGAACGCAAAGGTACAGCCGTGGTGCTGTTAGCCTATAATCTGGACACCGGACAGCGCTATGTCGAAGTCCGAAAACAACGCACGAAGCGCGATTATGCCGAATTTATGCAGACGCTACTGGTTGCTCATTACCCCCATGCGGAGTGTGTTCATGTACTGCAGGATAATTTGAACACCCATCAGGCGGGCAGTTTTTATGAACGCTTCGACGCGCTAACCGCTCACCAGTTGAGTCATCGGTTGGTACTCCATTATACGCCCACCCACGCGTCGTGGTTAAACATGGCCGAGCTCGAGTTTGCCGCTCTCTCCAAGCAATGCTTAGACCGGCGGATTGGGGACTTAGCGACCTTAGAAAAAGAAGTATTGGCTTGGGCCCAAGCACGCAATCAAGCAAGGGTTAAAATCAGCTGGTTATTTGATACTCCTCAAGCGCGGAAAAAGCTCAAACGCCACTACGTAAAACTCAATGCGGAGAATAGTACAATTATTGATTCTAATAATTAACGTAACAGTCTACTAGCTAGCTTCTAAACGAATCAGGGGTGAACCTGATTTACAGATCCACCCCTGATTCATGTACCAACAAAATCTAAATATGTACGACTGCTGGTTTCGGTTTTGGCGTGTTGTCCTGTTGAGGTTCTTCAGGTTTTACATCCTTCCGGCGACTCATATAGGTGTAAATAACCGGCACAACGTAGAGTGTCAAAACGAGTGAGAAGATAAGCCCACCCACGATAACAATGCCTAATGGTACGCGGCTTTTTGAGGCCGAACCCAAGGCCATAGCCAATGGCAACGCACCAAACGCGGCTACAAGAGTCGTCATCAGAATAGGACGCAAACGCATTGCTGCCGATTCGGCGGCTGCCTCAAATTTATTCTTACCTGTCAACCGTTGTTCATTTGCGAATTCGACAATCAGAATACCGTTTTTAGTAACCAGCCCCACCAGCATGATGATACCAATCTGACTGAAAATATTCAGCGTCTGATTAAACATCCAAAGAGAGAAAACTGCTCCGGCCAGCGCCAACGGCACCGTAATCATAATAATAAGCGGATCGATAAACGAATCGAACTGGGCGGCCAGGACTAAGTAAACCAGAATCAGAGCCAGACCGAAGGCAAACAGCGTATTCGACGAACTTTCTGCATAGTCACGTGAGGGGCCTGAGAGAGCCGTCTGGAACGTTTGGTCAAGTGTTCGTGCCGCAATCGCACGCATGGCATCAACACCATCGCCAACAGTTTTACCAGGTGCTAGCCCTGCTGAAACGGTCGCTGATTTGAATCGATTGAAGTGATACACCTGTGGCGGACTACTTACCTCCTGGAATTTCACCAGGTTATCTAACTGAATCAATTGACCGTTGTTGGATCGAACGTAGAACGAAGCTAAGTCAACGGGGGCGTCGCGATCGGCCCGGTCTACCTGGCCTATTACCTGATATTGCTTTCCGTTCATCAGGAAGTATGCCAGACGCCGGTTACTGAGTGCCAGCTGTAGCGTTTGGGCCACATCCTGTACCGAAACCCCCAGATTGGTCGCTTTCTCACGCTCAATGGTAATGTTCAATTCCGGCTTATTGAATTTTAGATCAACATCGGAGTTTAAGAACGTCGGGTCTTTCTGTACCTCATCCAGAAAAGCAGGTAACTTCTCCCGAAGCTTTTCGAAATTCAGGTTCTGAATAACGAACTGAACAGGCAAGCCACCTCCACGGCCAACCTGAATCGTCTGATCCTGTGTGGCGAACATGCGGGCTTCACTAAACTTTTTAAGGTTCTTCGTTAGGTAATCCACAATATCCTGCTGTGATCGTTTCCGATCGGCAGCGTCGACCATGTTCAACATCACAAAGGATGAGTTAACCGCTCCTGCTCCCGAAAAACCAGGTGCTACAACGCTAAAAGCCAGTTTGTTTTCTGGAATAGAGTCAAGCACAAACTGTAGAACACGGTCGGTTAGCGCAGATTGGGCTTCAAAGCTGGTACCTTCTGGTGATGTAATCGAGATACGGGTTCGACCTCGGTCTTCGAGTGGGGCTAACTCCGATTTAAGCATCGAACCCAGCCCGAAAATCAGCGCTAAACAGGCTATAATCATGGCAAAGGCCCAACCCCGCTTGCGCATGAAGCCCATAAGCGAAGCGCGATAGGAGTCGTCCAGCCACGTGAAAAACGGTTCAGTTTTTCGATAAAACCAGGACTGTCCGTGCGTTTTACTGGTTAGCTTAACACTTAATACCGGGGTCAGCGTAAGCGATACAAAAGCCGAAATTAATACGGCTCCAGCCACCACGATACCAAATTCACGGAACAGACGCCCAACGAAACCTTGCAGGAAGATAATCGGCAGGAATACAATGGCCAGCGTAATGGACGTCGAGATAACCGCAAAGAAAATTTCGTTCGAGCCTTCTTTAGCCGCTTCTTCGGTGTCCATACCCTCCTCAATTTTCTTGAAGATATTTTCCGTGACTACGATACCATCATCAACCACAAGCCCCGTTGCCAGTACTATTCCCAACAGTGTTAAAACGTTGATACTGAAGTCGGCCAGGTACATGATAAAGAAAGCACCGATCAGCGATACAGGAATATCAATCAGCGGGCGGAACGCAATTAGCCAGTCGCGGAAGAAGAAATAAATAACCAGCACAACCAGTACAAACGAAATAAGCAGCGTTTCGCCCACTTCTTCAATGGCCCGTCGGATGAAGATACTTCGGTCGGTACCAACAAAGACAATGATATCTGGTGGAAGATCTTTCTTTAGCTGATCAAACCGTTTGTAGAACTCATCGGCGATGCTTACGTAGTTGGCTCCCGGCTGAGGAATCAGTGCTAGAATAACCCCCACGGCTCCGTTCTGCTTGGAGTTTGTTTCCTCATTTTCGGCCCCTAACACCGCATAGCCAACATCTTTGAAACGGATGATCTGGTTGCTTGTCTGCCGAAGAATCAGGTTGTTGAAATCATCCTCGGTTGTTAATCGGCCAACCGCTTTTACCGTTAATTCGGTTGTATTGCCATATACCTTACCGCCGGGTAATTCAACGTTTTGAGAGGTCAGCGCATTCTGGATGTCCTGTGAGGTCAGACGGTAAGCCGATAGTTTGATTGGATCGATCCACAGACGCATCGCCTGACGCTTGAGCCCGTAGATATTGGCCTGGCTAACACCTGGAATAGTTTGTAGGCGCTCCTGAAGTACGTTTTCGGCATAATCCGACAATTGCGTTGCACTACGGGTTGTACTCTGAACGTTCATGAAAATGATCGGTTCCGAGTTGGCATCCGCTTTGGTAACAACCGGTGGCGCATCAATGTCCTGAGGAAGCTGTCGCTGAGCTTGCGATACCTTGTCGCGCACATCGTTGGCAGCTTGTTCCAGGTTCGCATCGAGGTTAAACTCAACGGTAATCGTGCTGGCTCCTAAAGCACTGATCGACGAAATCGTTCGAATCCCTTCGATGCTGTTCAGCGATTTCTCAATAGGCTCCGTAATCTGCGACTCAATAATTTCGGGGTTTGCACCCGTATAGTTCGTTCGGACGGAAATGACCGGAGGGTCAATAGCCGGGTATTCACGTACACCGAGAAACGTGAATCCGATAACGCCGAACAGCACGATCACGATGGACATCACCATCGCGAAAACGGGCCTGTTTAAGCTTAATTCGGGTAGACTCATTTTCTTTGTTGAGCTTGAAACAGTGAACGTAATTTATTTGATAGCCACTTTAGGTGCCCCGGATACGGTGATGACTTTACCGATTTTAACTGGCGCATCGGGTTTTAAAAACAGCAAACCCGTTGTTGCTACCGTATCGCCAACACTCAGGCCCGACAGGATTTGAATAACCCCTTCTGTACGAAGTCCTGTTTTCACATCTTTAAACTGCGCTTTGCCATTTTTTACGACAATCACCTGATTGGTACGTGTTTGTGGAATAACGGCCTGCGTTGGCACTACCAGGCTGTTGTTATTCTGAACCGTTAACGTGACCCGAGCAAACGCGCCAGGCCGGAATTTGGCCGATGCATTATTAACCCGTGCCCGAATCTTCAGGTTACGGGTTTGCTCTTCCACGCCTGGTTCAATTGCATATACCACACCCTGGCTTGGTTCCGAAACGCCATCTACTGTAAACGAAATCTGACTTCCATTGTGTACAGCCTGCCCATATTTTTCTGGAATCGAGAAATCGAGCTTGAGCGACGAAATTTGCTGCAACCGGGCAATAAGTGTACTAGGTGATACAACAGCGCCATTACTTACATTCCGCAAACCAATAACGCCCGAAAAGGGGGCATGAATTTCTGTTCGTTGCAGATTGGCTTTTACCAGCTCAATGTCGGCCAAAGACGAACGAAGGTTGGTCGTTACAATGTCATATTCCTGCTGGCTGATACCGCCACGTTCAAGCAATTGCTTGTTCCGTTCTTCGGTGCGTTTCGCATTTTCAGCCTGCGCCTGAAGCTTTAACAATTGTGCTCTCAGATCAGCATCAAAGAGCTTCACCAGCAAAGCCCCTTTGGCTACCGAATGGCCTTCCTGAATGTTAAGCTGAGTAATACGGGCTGATATTTCGGGGTAAATATCGACCTGTTCGGCGGCTAGTAATGAGCCTCCAGATACGATATCTTCTCGAAGTTGTTGTGATACGACTACAAAACCATTAACGCTGGCAGGAGCGCCACCGCCGGGTCCGCCTTTGCCTCCCGGTCCACCTTTTCCGTCACCTCCGCCTTTTCCGCCCCCACCAGGGCTACCCCCCGCAGCCCCAGGAGCTGGGTGTAATACTTTGTTGTAGTAAATAATCCCGCCGATTACAGCAGCGACGAGAGCGAGAGCAATCCATCTTTTCACAGGGTAATAATTTGCAAGAGGAAACTTGATTTTTAACGATTAAAAGTCCGTGCGTGTTCTTAAACATGCAAAGCTATTAATGTTGACGACTTTATCAATCGTAGCTACTTGAAAATGAGTGGTTTTATTGAAAGCGTGGATGCCTGTATTTGATCGGTTTAATCGTAAAAATCCTTAGTTGAGCAGGCGATATTTGGCTTTGTTCTTTGTGTCAAAAGTACGTTATGCTTTCATAATGAGCGAGATGAAGTTTCAGCTCATTATGAAGTTGCTCAAAATGGCCCCTGCCTGTATTCAGGAAGTACTTAGTTTACTTGTTTTAGATAGTTTAGAAAAAAAAGTGTAGACACTTGTAAACTCCTTTACAGATCAGCTCTAGTATGAAACGCAAGTGCGAAAAAGCATTTTGCAGGCAGGTATGGGGTAGTAGGTATAAACCTCGTTCTTTACTATGGCAATTATGTTTATTGTATGATATCACCAAGTTCATTCTAATGGCCGTCGTTGTTAGAAGGTACTGAACAGTTCTTGTGTTTATCTGTATATTGCGTCAAACAAGTAGCCCTATGGTACCGGTTGAGGAGAAGAGTAAGCATGGAAAACTGACACCCGAACAGCGTCGGCAACGGCAACTTTTGTTGAGTCAGCTCGTCTACGAAATGGAAGATGAAAAGCCTGTGTACTATGCAGGTTATCGGGACGTATTGGATGGCTTTAAAGAGTCAGAAGAAATTATGGGGTCGAGTTATCTACAGAGTTATTTGATTGAAATTATACAAGAGTTTCTGTTTGCACATCCATTGCGTAGCCGATTTCGAATTCTGGCAAGTGAAGTGGGCGTTCAGATTGGGCGGAAAAAATGGCGCTCCTGTGATATTGCTCTTTATGACAAAACTCGTTTAAAGGACATTCCTGTCGAGAATAAGTACATGCCTATTGCTCCTGATTACGTCATTGAAATTGATACCAAAGCGGATTTAACGAAGTACCAGTATCAGCATGATTACTTCATCAAAAAAACGCGGGAGTTGCATGGGTTTGGAGTCAAGAAAGTAATCTGGATTTTTACGGAAAACATCCCTGCCATCTGGGAGTCAGACGCTGCCGATGCGATTATCATTCGGGACGGATGGAATCATGATGTAACGATCACCGAAGGAATGACATTTAATCTGGCTACACTATATGCCAATGCCCAAAAAGGCGAATCAGGAGTTTAGAACAACCAGCAACTCGCTGATCATCATAGCGGTAGCTCCCCAAACGCGATAGCCCTGAACTTGATAGAATGGCGCATCGATGAGCATGCCACGGACTTCAATCTGACTATCGCCAACGATCGTTTCGTCTACAAGGGTTTCTAAATCGACCTCGACAACGGCTTCGACTTCGCGGGGGTCGGGGTAAAAGTCTGGACGATAGGGGAGAACACCTACGACGGGTTGAACATAAAAATTACTTGGCGGAATAAACAACTCTGTTAGCAGCCCCAGCACTTTTACGTCTGATACGCGAATGCCTACTTCTTCCTGGGCTTCGCGAAGGGCTGTACGTGTCAAATTTTCATCGATACGCTCCATACGACCACCCGGAAAAGCCATTTGGCCGGCATGAACGCCGTCGTATTGAGGTCGCAAAATAAGCGGTAGGTAAATCGAGTTTTGGTACGGATAAAAACAGATCAACACTGCTGACCGACGCGTTCGTTCATTGGGCTTGAAACCCTGCCGATACCGATTTGCTGACGCCATTTTTCGGTGCGCTGCTTCGCCCGGAAGCGGCTTTTGCAGTCGCTGGTGAAGATCTTCAGCAAAAGTATGGAAGGATGTTTGCAACATGCGATGGGTTCGGGTCAACTCGATTTAAGGTGTTTGAGAAATGAACAAACTTGGTGTACCTACCACTTTACGGATAATACTCAATTGTACGTACTAAAGCTAAGCCAATCTGTTTACCAGTAGAATCAACTTGCTTTTGCTCGATCCAATTGCCATGATCGTCGAACTTGTGTTGATAAATCGGTTGAGTGTAACTGGCCGAATAATTATATATCTGTTCTTCCCATTTATCACCATTCTTATGTCGGCTGATATCTGATAAAATATATTTATGAATTGGGTGTTGACGACTAGTGGTTTCTGAAATTAGATTTCCTGCTTTATCATATGTCTGTCGTACTATTTGAGTAGCCGTTGTATCATAGCTAAAATTGACAATTTCGGTCATTTGATTAGCTCTAAAAGATTCCTGCCGAACAAGCCTTCTCCGACTATCATAGGCATTCTTGTAGTTAATCGTATCACCACTCCATTCGGGCTGAATAGCATATAAACTATCATTTCGGTGAGTCAAGCTGTCTAATGATTTTTGAAGCAACTTCTTCTCAGCCTCAGAAAACTTAACATTGAACTCATTCTGTAAAAAACGATCAAGATCCTTATTAGTAGGATTGATACGCTCCTCTGGTTGCTTACGAGTACGATAGGCATGGTGTGTTATGGATCCATTACTATCCCATCTGTAGTTTTGTTCTTTAACGAGTAAAGTGTCCTGTTTATATTCACGTTGTATAGCAATCCGATTCAAAGAATCAATCGACGATTCAGTTCGCCTATGGTAAGGTTGTCCCATGATGATTCGATTGTCTCGTTTTATATAAACGTTCTTTATGGGATCAAATTCGTAGGCAATACGTCCGCCCATAGCGCCCCAAATAGGTTTTGACTCTAACGTTTCCTCCCAGAAAGCACCGACCTGACTTTGGGAATTATACTCGTAATGAACAGCTAAAGTTGGTTGGTTATAATCATTGCGAGCAATACGTTTTAGAAGGAACCCCTCTTTGCTATACTCTTCCGTATAATTCTGACCTGAAGGACCGTCGAGCCAGTCTCCTTTTTTATTGGCTATCGGCGATTGTACCTGAGTAATCAGTTTAACCTTGCCTTTCAGGTTATGCTTCTGTGGGACCATACCATACCAATCCGAAAAGGCACGGATAGTCGCCTGCGATCTTGACAAAGAAGGATATATGCAAACGATTATCAGAATTATTCGGGCTAAACGACTCATACTACCGTGACTTATACAACTTTACTAATTCCTCTGCGCAACGTTCACCATCCATGGCTGCCGATACAATACCACCTGCATAGCCAGCCCCTTCGCCACAGGGGAATAACCGTTTTACGTCCACATGTTCACACGTCTCCCGATCTCGCGGGATACGAACGGGCGATGAGGTGCGGCTTTCGACACCAATAATCTGCCCATCATTGCTTAAATAACCACGCATCTTTCGCCCGAAATCGCGAAGCCCCTGTTGCAAGGGCTGGGCAATGTGGTCGGGCAATACGTCGCTCATATCGACCGATGCCAGTCCGGGCTGATAAGAGGTTGGCAGGAGATCTTTCGAGACGCGCCCATCGACAAAATCAGCAATGCGTTGAGCTGGTGCCGTTTGAGAGTGATCCACTGCCGACAGGTTCCCCATCTTACAGGCCCACCGCTCAAGATCCTGTTGCAATGCCAGCCCTGCCAGTGGCCCCTCGTCGGCGTAGGGCTGTAAATCATTGTCTGAAATAGCAACGACCAGCCCCGAATTGGCATACTGTGAATCCCGACGGGAAGGCGACATTCCATTGACAACTAACTCGCCAGGAGCCGTTGCTGCCGGAACGATAAAGCCCCCCGGACACATACAAAACGAAAAGACGCCCCGTTCTACCCCTTTGAAACGGGTTTGTGTCACTAAACTATATGAGGCTGCTGGCAAATAATCACCACGATCAGGACGATGGTACTGAAACTGATCGATCAACGATTGCTGATGCTCAATGCGAACACCCATCGCAAAGGGCTTCGCTTCGATACGAATCTGATGGGTATGCAACAGGTAAAAAATATCCCGTGCCGAGTGTCCTGTAGCTAAAATGACACCAATTCCCAGTACGGTTTCGCCATTCGCTAAAACAACGCCTTTTAGCTCATTTTCGGATAGAATCAGGTCGATTACCTTGGTGTCAAAACGAACTTCGCCACCCGCATGAAGGATGCTTTCGCGGAGATCGGCAACTACGTTGGGAAGTTTATTGGTGCCAATATGCGGGTGGGCATCCACCAGAATCTGCTCAGTAGCGCCGTGGGCGACAAAGATTTCGAGAATCCGTCGGACATCGCCCCGTTTGGTCGAACGCGTATAGAGCTTACCATCGGAATAGGTGCCCGCTCCCCCTTCACCAAAACAATAATTCGACTCAGGGTTAACGATGTGGTCTTTGTTGATAGCCGCGAGATCACGTCGGCGGGTTCGAACATCGCTGCCTCGTTCGAGAACGATCGGTTTTATGCCTAACTCAATCAGTCGAAGAGCCGCAAATAGTCCGGCTGGACCAGAGCCTACAACAATTGCTTGTGGTGCCTTACTTACATCTGTTTGTGGTTTGCGGTAGTTGATTAGCTGGGGTGGCGTTTCGCCAGCAAACACGTCGGCCTCGACCTGTACGCGCACCTGGCGATTTCGGGCATCAATCGATTGACGACGTTTCCGTACGACAATATCTTCTGTATTGGGTAAGCCAAGCCTGGTCAACACCTGCTCCCGAAAAGCCAGGTCATCCAGGGCTAGCTCAGGGGGTAAGGCAAGCGAAAGTTGATGAATCATAGATGAAAGTGGCCGGGTTGTTCCGGGTGTACGGTCAGTCGGCAGATCAGTAAGCGAAACTACTTAAAGTTACTCAATTGTTAACAGGGATGAGCTGATTTGGGTTCTTTCCCCTTATTCCGAACTATTTTCATCGGGAAAAGAGTATGGTCTTACATTGGGCAACTATTTCCTTTGTTAAGCGTAGTGGCCACGTTCTCAGTGAGCAGGGTTGCAATACTGCTTCCGGCTTTGGGCTATTACCATAGAAATCAATCCTAAATCGACCAATTCTGGTATCAAGTAAGAAATAATGAAAAAAAAAGTAAGTCTTTTCAGTACACTGCTGCTATTCAGTCAGGTCTTGTTGGCTCAAACGCCCTGGTCGCAGCGGATGGTTGCATCGATCATGGCCAACAATCCGGATTCCATTTCGTACAAGCGAGAAGACGGGACGAAGGGCGTGGCCCACTGGGAATACGAAACGGGCGTTCTGTTGGAAGGTGTTAAGCAGGTTTGGTATCGCACCGCCGACGATCGTTATTTCAACTACATACAGAAAAACATGGATCGATACGTAACGGACGACGGCAACATTCGAACCTATAAGTTGGAAGACTATAACCTGGATTTTATCACGCCGGGCCGGTCGCTGTTGCTGTTGGCTCAACAAACGATACCTGGAAGAGATAAGTACCGGAAAGCTGCCGATCTGCTGCATAAACAACTAACCGAACAGCCTCGTACCAAAGAAGGAGGCTACTGGCATAAAAAGCGGTATCCCTACCAGATGTGGCTCGATGGTTTGTACATGGCGGAGCCATTTGCGGTCGAATACAACTCGTTATACGGCGACAACAAACACTACGACGATATTATCAATGAGTTTGTGTGGATGGAAAAACACGCTCGTGATGCGAAAACGGGTTTGATCTATCACGGTTGGGACGAAAGTCGGGAGCAGAAGTGGGCAAATCCCAAAACCGGAAACTCACCTAACTTCTGGAGCCGGGCGATGGGTTGGTATGCAATGGCGCTGGTCGATGTACTGGATTATATTCCCCAGTCGAATCCACGTCGGGGAGAGCTGGTTGCGATTTTGCAGCGCCTGATGCCTGCTCTCGTGAAGTATCAGGACCCCAAATCAGGTTGCTGGTATCAGGTAACCGACCGCCTGGGCGATAAAGGAAATTATCTCGAAGCATCGGGTACGGGCATGTTTGTATATGCCCTGGCGAAGGGTGTGCGGATGGGCTATCTGCCCGCTTCGATGATGGCAGCCGCTCGTAAAGGCTATGATGGTATGCTGAAAACCTTCATTTCGACCGATGTCAAAGGACTGATTCACTTAGAGAAAACCGTTGTTGTTGGAGGATTGGGTGGTACGCCCTATCGGGATGGTAGTTACGAATATTATCTGAGCGAACCTATTCGTCAGGATGATTTGAAAGGTGTAGGGCCGTTTATTATGGCCAGTGTTGAAATGGAAATCTCGGCCGAAGACGGTCTTGGAAAAGGGAAAACAGTTGCCGTTGATAACTACTTTAATCACGAATCCCGGAAAGGCTATGTGCATACGGATGGATCGGTGGAGCAGGAGCCGTTCCACTATACCTGGGAGGATCGCCAGCATTCGGGATTCTTCTGGTGGAAGAACATCTTTAACGATCTGGGTGCGAAAACAACCACGATAACGGGCGCTCCCACGGCGGCTTCGTTGAAAGGCGTCGACGTATACATCATCGTTGATCCCGATACACCGAAAGAAACGCCTAAACCGAATTACGTTTCTGAGGCTGCTATCAATGCCATTGCCAATTGGGTTCAGGCTGGTGGCACGTTGGTCCTGATGGCCAACGATACATCAAATTGTGAGCATACCCATTTCAACCAGCTAGCGGCCCGGTTTGGTATGCAGTTTCTGCCCAAAAACCGGAACATGGTGAAAGGAGATCAGTTTGAGCAAGGCAAAATCAGTATTCCGGCCGGAAACCCGATATTTCCTAATACCCGGACGGTTTACATTAAAGAATTGTCTCCGCTTGCCGTAAAGGCTCCAGCTAAAGCGGCTGTAACTGATTCGGGCGATGTTATTATGGGCGTTGCTAGAGTGGGTAAAGGAACCGTTTTCGCCGTGGGTGATCCCTGGCTTTATAATGAGTATGTTGACGGTCGTAAAATTCCGGCTATCTACCAGAATTTCCAGGCGGCCAAAGATCTGGCAACCTGGTTGTTAAGCCAGGACTCTGCAACAAGCAAGCGCTAGTTTTTTGTCCACAGAGAGACAGGACACACAGAGTCGATAATAATTATTTTTCAGCTCATAAACTTTGTGTTCTCTGTCTCTCTGTGGACAGCATTGTTATAGGGCAGTGATAATAGTGTATCCTGGTTTGGGAAGGCACCCAGCAACCTCAAATCAATAAGCCCGTATGTACAATTGAAAAGTGTAAAAGCTCAGCTTTTTAACTATACTGTGCGTTCTGCCATTTGCTTAATAACGGCCTCCAGGCGTTCCTGAACGGTATAATCTCCACGTAGTTCCAGAATTGGGCAGGTAAGTTTCTTCATCCAGTTTTCGTGTACGACTAATGAGCGTCGGGTTGATAAGGGATCGTCGTAGCCCGAAGCCCAGTCAATGAATTCTTCAAAGAGTCGATTGCGATGCTCGTCTTCATAGATCACGCTGCCGTAGCGGGCAAACTCCCGTTTTCGTAATCGGTCGAGTCGTAGGGCAGGTGGAATCCAGAGGAAAACGGCTAAATCAAAAGCGGTGAGCCATTCATCGCCCCAGCTTACTAACGAACCGCCTACAATGAAATCAGAGCGTTTTTCTAGTTCACTACGTAACTGATTGTTCCGTTCGGTGGGATCTCGTTTGACGGTAAACGGCGGGTCGGAAGGCTCCCAGAAAAAATAATCCGTATCAAAATAAGGCAGGCCGGTTTGGTTAGCCAGGGCGTTTCCCAGCGTGGTTACCCCCGAACCTGACGCTCCGAAAATATGGACTTTCATACTTGCTAATTTATGCCGTCATTCGGTAAGAAAATAGCGAGCTGAGCCAACCTACTGTTTTTTTTGAAGCTTGACAAAAATAGCCATTCCTACAACAAGATGCCCTTTTCTGGGTTAACTCCCTATGCAAGCCCCCTCCCTAACTCCGCCCCGAAATAAGGTCGATTCATTTGAATCGCCGGATTTCTATTGCATTGATGACCTGCTCACGGCCGAACACAAATTAGTTCGGTCGGCCGTACGAACGTTTGTGAAACGTGAGATTACGCCCATTGTCGAAGAGTGTGCCCAGCGAGGTGAATTTCCTGACCATCTGGTTAAGAAATTTGGCCAGATTGGTGCTTTTGGTGCCACCATTCCGGTTGAATATGGTGGGGGAGGACTGGACCAGATTTCCTACGGTCTGATGACCCAGGAAATAGAACGGGGTGATTCGGGTATGCGATCCTGTGTATCAGTGCAGAATTCACTGGTGATGTACCCGATTTTTACATTTGGTTCTGAGCAACAGAAGAAAAAATACCTGCCTAGACTGGCGAAAGGAGAACTGCTGGGTTGCTTCGGATTGACCGAACCGAATCATGGTTCTGATCCGGGAGGTATGGAAAGTAACTTCATCGAACGCAGTGACTATTATTTGCTTAATGGTTCGAAACTCTGGATTACCAACGCCAATATTGCCGATATCGCCATCGTCTGGGCCAGAAACGAGCAGGGGAAAGTGCGTGGCCTGATTCTAGAGCGAGGCATGGAAGGATTTACAACCGCCGAAATCAGCAATAAATGGTCGTTGCGGGCCAGTAGCACGGGCGAACTGGTTTTTCGGGATGTGCAGGTTCCGAAGGGAAATATACTTCCTGAAGCTTATGGTTTGAAAAGCGCCCTGAAATGTCTGGAGCAGGCCCGTTATGGCATTTGCTGGGGTGCCTTAGGAGCTGCTATGGAATGCTACGAAGTGGCCCGACGCTATGCCCTCGAACGCATTCAGTTCAATAAACCCATTGCGAGCTTTCAATTGGTGCAGAAGAAACTGGCTGAAATGCTGACTGATATTACGCAGGCGCAATTACTCTGCTGGCGACTAGGTACGCTCAAAAATGAAGATAGAGCGACGGTCGCGCAGATTTCGCTGGCCAAGCGGAACAACGTTGAAATTGCGCTGAAGACTGCCCGCGAAGCGCGTCAGATTCTGGGCGCTATGGGTATCTCGGGCGAGTACCCCATCATGCGCCACCTGATGAATCTTGAATCGGTGAGTACGTACGAAGGTACACACGATATTCAACTGCTCATTCTGGGTGCCGAAATTACGGGGATTCCAGCGTTTAAATAACCTTGGAGCGTTCTGGCGCGAGCGTTTGCTCGTGCTTGCCAATATAAGCGAGTATATACTCGCGCTCATGAATAGGCACGGGCAAATGCCCGCGCCAGAACGTCCACCTCTGGCACAGAAACTACCGCTCCGCAATTTCCTTGATCTGTTTCAGGAAATCGCTCATGCCGTTCACAGAGTGATTATAGCCTTCTTCGGTGGCATATCCCTGTTGTGTCCAGGTGAACTCGGTTTGATTGTCGTTTTCGGCTCTTAACGTATAAGTTACAGTCGAGTAATTTTCTGGTTTATCTTCCAGGCCAGAAAAGCCACTCCAGTAGCTATAACTGAGGAGTTTGTTAGGCACGTTTTCCAGGATAACCCCTTTATCCCGATACGTCTGTTCGCCATATTCGCCCTGAAAGATAATCGCACTCCCAATTTTCCAATCGGTTACGGTTTCAGTGCCGAATAGATATTCTTTGATAAGGTCAGGGGTTGTTAATACGTCCCACACTCTGGCTGGGCTGGCGTTGATGTCGATAGATTGGGATACAATTAGGTCGTTGCGCATGGTCGTTGACTGAATGAAAATTGATGGCAAAGATTCGTAAACTCACTGACAACAGTGTGTCAGTAACGTTTTAGCCAGCTATAGGTTGTGCTGCGTAATGGGCCTGTATTTCATCGGCTAGTTGCTGCATCATGGTTCGTAATGATTCAGGCTGTTCAATCGTCACAGAACTGCCGTACATGAGCAGCCAACGGGCCAGACCTTCTATGTAAGGCGTTTGGAAATGTACCCGAACGTGTTCGCCGAGATCTTCCTCGCTCTCAAAACCATAGGCGTATTTCTGCTCCTGCATATAACGGGCTGCCGATTTAGGAAATAAAACAGTCGCGTTATTTACGGGCCAATCCTGCCCTATTCGGTTGAGGTATTCCTGTAAGGATAGGCGTTCGGGACGAGAAAAGCGTTGGCCAGTGTTGATCAGTTCTCGAATGCGGTCCACCCGAAAATCGCGGTAATCTTGCCGGACGCGACAAAAGGCGATCAAGTGCCAGCACATGCGGTAATGATGAAGGCCAACCGGCTCAACTTCCCGTTCGGTTTCGGCATCGTTATATTGCGAATGGTACTGAAGCAATAACACCTGATTTTGGGCGATTGCATGCTGAATATGCGTCAATAAGCCATCGGAATAAGGCTGGCGATTGCGTGGTTTTGCTACAGAAATGTGCGCATCTAAGTCATCCAGACGCTCTTGATCGGTGCGTTTGAGCACTGATTTTATTTTGAACAGGGCCGATTCAAATTCGGTCCGAACTGACTCATCTGCCCATTTTTCAATTAACTTGCCGCCCATCAAAAGCGCGCTGGCTTCGGCACTGGTGAACATGACGGGGGGCAGGTGATAGTCGGTCAGGAAATAGCCCACACCCGCTTCGGCTCCGATAGGAACACCCGCTTCTTCCAGTGATCGAACGTCCCGATATACGGTTCGTAGGCTGATACCGAATCGTTGCGCTAACTCTTGAGCACGAACAACGCGCTTGGTTTGCAGATGAATCAGGATGGCAGTCAGGCGGTCAAGACGGTTCATTATGATGCTGTAAAAAAGACATGTGCAAATTACAATAGACCGCTGATTTTTATGACCAATCTGATTTAGTTATGATTTTGTATCCAGAACAAAACGGCTCCGTGATCTTGCTTTTGCCAATAAACACAGAGAATCATAATCGCTCCTGACAAGTATAAAAATCTACAGGCTATTAAAATTTGAACAACTTGCCTTTTTTTGCGTAGAGTTATATAACAAAACCCAATACGTATATAAATGAGTACTATTCATAACAATACCCACCAACACCGCTTCGAACTGGAAACTGACGGAAAATTGTCTTTTGTAGAATATCAGCCGGTAAATGATGAAACCCTTGCCCTGGTTCATACCGAGGTTGATCCTAGTTTGGAAGGACACGGTGTTGGCTCAAAACTGGTAGAAGGCGTTTTGTCCTATGTCGAAGAGCATAATCTGACGATTGTGCCCCTCTGCCCCTTTGTATCGGCCTACCTGAAGCGCCATCCCGACTGGAATCGAGTTGTCTCGACTTCGTATACAACGACTGGTTTCTAACTATAACCATGAAGCGTTTTGTGTTTGCGTTAAGTCTGTCCGTTTTAAGTAGCCTAACTACTTTCGGACAGCTAACGAATTATCGTGTGTTTTTCGGGCTTACGAATCAGCAACCTCGTCAGGTTGTCTTACGCCAATGGAAGCAGGGGCAGCAAATTCGTTATTTGGTACTGAATCCGCACACGCTCGAAACGGCTGTAGTCAACCTGCCTTCGGCCAGTGTTCGGGAGTTGCCCTGGGCGGGTCTGTTAGAGCAAATCAGTCAAACACCTTATGCCCAAGCGCTTCGACTTGAGCAAACGCGGGACTATAATTTACAGGATGCTGGTATTGAGCGGGCCGATACAACTGAACGCGGCTTCAGTCTGACCATTGACTTGTGTCCATCTACAAAACCGCTGACTCGGACTGTATTTGAGCAACTGATTCGGGCGTTTGAACCGGAGGAGAAACCAATTCCTATTACCATTACAATTACCGGACTTTGGATGGAAAGCCATCAGGCGGACTTGGCTTATCTGAAAAGTCTGGTTAGCCGGGGTGATCTGGACATTACCTGGGTCAATCACTCGTACCATCACCGGTACAATCCACGGTTGCCGTTACCAATGAATTTTCTGCTCGAAGCAGCCACAAACCTGAATGATGAGGTACTCCTGAACGAGCAGGCCATGCTCAAAAATGGGCTGACACCGTCTATCTTCTTTCGGTTTCCGGGCCTCGTTTCCGACAAAGCTGTATTCGATCGGATATTAGCTTTTGGCTTATTACCCATTGGTAGCGATGCCTGGTTAGCTAAAAATCAGCAACCCAAACAGGGTAGTTTGGTTCTCATTCACGCTAATGGAAACGAGCCATTGGGCATCACCGATTTTATTAATCTGATCCGCCAGAAATCAGCTGTTATTGAAAACAAAACCTGGCTATTGTACGATCTGCCAGCTAGTGTGGCTAAGGAGAAGTGAGTTAGGATATATAATGTAGGGGGTATGATATATATTTGTAACTACCTTGGTTTATAGCATACATACTGCATTATATATCCTACATCATGTATCTCTTCGCTTTTCCAACTCTTCGATTTTCTTTCGAAGTTGCCGCACTTCACTGATGAGGATTTTTATGTCGCTGTCGGTGTGTTCCTGATCCTCTTCGACAAAAAAGTTAGCAACGTAACCCGTAAACGTACCAAATAGGCCAACACCGGCAATCATCAAAACGGCGGCAATGAGTCGCCCGAAGGTGGTGACAGGGAATTTATCGCCATAGCCAACGGTGGTAATGGTAACGAATGCCCACCAGAGTGCGTCGGAAGGGTTTTTGATGTTGGCTTCGGGTACGCGTTCGGCGTAAAGAATGGCGACTGCGCCAAAAATCATCAGTAGAAAAGAACTGAGCAGCACAACCGCTAATGTACCATTGGCTTTGTCGCGGAAGAGGTAACTCAAAAAACTGCGTATCGACCGAAACGACCGAATCATCCGAAGAATCCGGAACACGCGCACGAGCTGGCCTAGTCGAAACCAGTCGAGGGCTGGAATACTGGCTAATAAATCAATCCAGCCCCATTGCAGAAACGCCCATTTGTTCGGAGCCTGGTAAAGTCGAAGAAAGAAATCGTAAAGAAAATAAAGACAGATGCCTGTATCGATCTGATCCAGCAACTGCCTGGTTTGCTGATGCATAGGCACTAACTCCCGAACGAGCAAGGCAACTACAATATAGACCGATAACACAAGCATGATTACTTCATGCAGCGTGAGCTTGGGCGAAGCCTGCTTTTTGCGGGTACTCATGGTTTTCGGGGTACGGGCGGATGCAGGGGCGAAATTCGGTCTTTTTTGCGTATCCACCGCCAAACGTCTGTCAGGAAAGCTGGATATAGTGAAACGCCAATACTATAATAACTACCATTGAAATTCTGATCGATGGCAGTTTGGAAGATCGATACCCGGTAGCCGATCTGAGCACTCAAACCGACCCATCGGGTTGCCCGCCATTGACCGTAAGCACCAACCTGGAGTGGTACAAAAAAATCTCGGCGAGATCGGTCAACCGGCACGTTCTGACTCAAATTGAGCGGTAGTGCATAGGCAACTCCACCACCCAACTCTACCGGTAAACTAACCAGCCAACGTTTATTATTGACCATGTTCCACCAATACATCGAACTGATAAACCACATATCAGTGCGAGTGTAGTAGTTGAGGTTGATGCGTTGGGCCGCATTTCGGCGCCAGTCGATCAGGCGGAGGTAGGTAGCGTAATTTAACCAGTAATAGCCAATTGTTAATTGATGCCGTTTTCGACCATAGGTAAATCCCGCATTAACGCCCCATACATTAATATGCTGACGTTCGAGGAAGGAATCCCGAAAGTCGAGGTTAAAAGCAGGTTTTATAGCAGGCGGCTTTGGCCGGACCGAATCAGTTGGGGGTAATGAATCGGGCGAGGTAACTAATGACGAAAAAGCGAGTAAGCAAGCAGCGAGCATGATGCTTTACAAACTCGAAAAATGGCTTTTGAGTTACCTGATAATAGAACGCTGATTTTTATGATAATAAAGATTAGATACCTTTTTCTAATGCTGATGCTTGATTTTCAGTGAATTAGGCTTTGCTGGCGGTTTTGAAATTAGTATAAATCATAGAGATCATCCTAATCAGCGTGCTATTATTTATCAAAACTCAACATGCGTTCGTAACGCGAACAAATTGACTGGCCCCCGATCGCCATTGTAGCCCGGATTCTGGACTAGTTGGTAATCCAATGTCAGATAAAGTGTGTGTGCAAGGCGAGCTTTGTAGAACATTTCGAGGCTATGTTCGGGCTTATAATTGGGCAAACTTCCGTCGCCCAGCATAAAGCCTGAGCCGCCTGCATTTAAGAACGCAATGTGTTCGGCCGAGATGCCATTTTGAGCTAAAGCTATGCCTACCACATCGTTTTGCCGATGCCAGCGCGTTCCACCAATATAAGCGCCCAATGAAAAACTGCGATCGATTTCGGTAAAGGCCCAGGTAGCGGTTTGCCCATTGTTCCAGCTGGCCCGACCAAACACACCACCAACGTCACCAAGCGGTTGCTCGAAATTCAGACCGAAACCATATTTGACTCCACCATAGTTTGTGCCGGTAAGAATGTAGGCAGGATTGGTGGGGTAGGTACCTGCCTGTAACAATTGCGTGGCTGAAGCATAGGTAGGCGCTTTTGTGACGTTACGAAACCCCAATAGTCGAACCGTTCCGGCCCGATGTAACAGCCGGAATTTGTGTTCAACTTCAAGCGTGAGCGCATTGGATTTACCAACATTCCAGTCCAGCACGTTGCCATTGGCCACAATAGGCATCAACGAAGCCGCTACCCGAACCGCATACATTGGCCGAATATACTCCGTAGCCAGACTCCAGGTATACCCGCGTGTATTGGCTGGATAATCCCAGGCTCCCATATTCATGAGGGCCCAGTTGAAAAACTGACTTCTGGGGTCGTGGGCGTAGGCGTTGTTATCGAAGATATCAGCAATCGAGAATTTCCCGGCCGTGATAACCAATCTGGATGCTGGGATAGGTTCTTCCACCTGATTCGCATCAGACTCGGCTTCTTTGGTTGGGCTTTTACCGAGCCGAATAATCTGTTCAATATAAAAACGGGCGATGTAGAGAGCCGGGCGGGCACTCCCGATTCGAAACGTTTCCCCATTTGGAAAGCCCGCTATGCCAACCGCAGGCGCATATAAGCTTTCATCGTAGGGAGACTGACTATTGCGATGACCTACACCGCGCCCCCCGGCGAGTTCGGGATTGAGATAAACGGCAGCCCCCTTCCATAAGCGACGGCCCAGAAAAAGGGTTGTGGTAACTGATAAAGCCGTGTCGGGTTGTGCACTGAGTGTATTACGGCCATCATAGCCGGCACCTTTGAACCCCGTATGTCCCTGAGCAATAGTCGTAAACTGAAAATGCAAACTCCAGTTCTGGAGCGAGTCGAGGTAGTTGTTGTTGTTATCCTGTTGCGCCTGAACAGTTCCTGTTACTAAGAGAAAAAACAGGCAAAACCAATGGTGTGTTTTTGAGTTGTGTTGCATGAAGGGCATAATCAGAATCAGGGAGCTTGTGTTTGAGGTGACGAATAATGGATAATGAACTTCTAGCCACTAACTTATTATTCATTTTACATTATTCATTACCTATTCACTTATACCCCTGATTTAAGAAGATAGCCTAAACCCATAGTGGTGTGAATGAGTTTGTGGTCGAATCCGTGGTCAATTTTTTTGCGTAGAAAGTTGATGTATACCTCTACCTTGTTCGTGTTTGACGACATAGTACTGTCCCACACTTTCTCCAGAATTTGGGCTTTGGTAACAACGCGCCCGGCATTTTCGACCAGAAAAGATAGTAGTTGGAACTCCCGTGCGGTCAGGCTAATGCGTTTGCTGGCACGATAGGCGGCTTTCTCTGCTACATTCAGTTGGAGATTATCGACACTGAGGATAATGGGCGAGTTGAACCCTCCGATTCGTCGGCGATGCAACGCATAAATACGGGCGAGTAATTCAGTTGGATCGCAGGGGCTCACCAGGTAATCGTCGGCGCCTGCATATAAACCTCTGGCTTTATCGGCCGGCGCATTTTGAGTTGAGAACAGTAAAATCGGGGTCGAATCGTTCTCCTGACGCAGCCGCCGAATGAGGTCGAACCCATCCAGATGAGGAAGTTGCGTATCCAGTAGAATTAAATCAAATCGCCCATGAAGAGCCATGGTAAGACCTGTAAGCCCATCGGTTGCAATTTTTATGATATACTCTCGCTCCACTAAAATCCGATTGAGGAAGTCGAGAGACGCATAATCCTGTTGAATCAGTAGAATTTTCATAGGCCAATAACCCATCGGGTTTATTTGGCCCCAAAAGTGTTAGTCCAACTTTAAATCGGTTTTAAAGGCATATTAAAACTTGTTTAAATTTGACCTAACGTATTAAGTATTAATACCGAACTGATTGCGCTTATTTTTAAGCAAGAATTAATAACGCTTTAACAACGCCTTAACGGTAGAGTGGCTATTTGCCGACCAATCAGCCGGATTTATTTAGTATTCCGCGTTTATCTTATGGCTCATTTTCGATTTCCCACTTTTCTTCGCATCAGTATTTTTTTGGGTTGGTTAGGTATAATTTCGCCTGTCGTGGCCCAGTCAACGGCCACTTCCCCCAGTGCGTCGCCAGTTGCCGACACAATTCGGCAAAGCCTGCCACAACTCGAACAACTGTTTGTAGAACGTAATTTTCAATTGCTTGCGCAACGTTATCAGATCGATATTGCCGATGCGGCTATTACGCAGGCTGGCTTACGTCCAAACCCAAACCTTTGGTTTCAGGGCAACTTATATAACCCGAATACGCACAAGATTTTGCCCTTTAAGACCCCTTCTCAGGCCGATCAGGACGCTGGCATCTACAATAGTGGCTATTTTGCTGTTCAGTTGCAGCAGGTAATCTTGCTGGCAGGCAAACGGAGCAAGTTGGTAGCCTTGGCCGAAAGTAACAAATCATTGGCCCGACTGGCCTTTCGCGATATCATGCGAACGCTTCATTATCAGCTTTATACGACCTATACTAATTTATACTACGACTTGCAGGGGCTGAAATTATTCGAGGATGAGCTGGGTCGGCAGCAGCGATTGCTGGAATCATACCGAATAGCGCTTCAATCGGGGGGCGTAGCGCCCTATGAGGTAACCCGGCTGGAGGTAGCGATTCGAGACTTACAAGCCAATAGCGCCAATTATCAGACGCAAATTGCTGACGATCAGGCAACCCTGCGCATATTATTACGGCAATCGGCTAAATCGTTCATACTACCTACCGAGTTACCGCCCTTAAGAACGACACTTCCGGCGTTGGCAACAGCACTCGATTCGGCTCAGACTAATCGACCCGACATTGGCTTATCGCAGGAACAGATCAACAATGCCGAGCGTAGCTTAGCGCTGGAAAAAGCCCGACGAACGCCCGATTTAACAACGGGTGTGCTTTTTGAGCGATACGGGAATGCGTATAACAACTTTACGGGCTTTCAATTATCGATGGATTTGCCCGTTCGAAACCGGAATCAGGGTGCTATCCGATCGGCAGAAACCACGCTGAAAAGCGTAACCAGTGGGCTGGAAAACCAGCAGGTTGTGGTACAAAGTGATGTATTGAACGCCTTCGATAAGCTCAATACGTACTACGCCCAGCTAGCGGCCCGGCCAGCCGGTTATCTGGATCGGATTCAGAATATCTCGGTCGAAGCAACCAAAGCCTATAACTCCCGTTCCATTGGTTTGCTGGATTATCTGGACAAAATCCGGACTTACCAACAGGCACAATTGAACAATCTTAACCTGCTGAACAACCTGTATAACACGCAGCAGTTATTGAATTATACCACCAACACACGATTCTTTTAGTTTATGAAAAAGGTGCTGTATACCGTAGCCCTTGGGCTAGCTGTGGCTGCGTGCGGTCATAAAAATACGGAGACTGAAAAAGCCCCCACATCAAGTGCCGATTCGAGTAGTAGTTACCTCACAGATTCGGTTCGGCGGATGAACCCCGAAGACGAATTGACGCTAAACGGCACGGTTACCTTCGATCAGGATAATGTCGTACGTGTGTTTCCGTTGGTGAGTGGAAACGTCGAAAAAACGACTGCTTCGCTGGGTGCTTATGTACAGAAAGGGCAGGATTTGGCCCTGATTCGGTCAGGTGATATTTCTACCTATACAAATGATTACCAAGCTGATAAATCTGATTTGGAAGTTGCTCAGCAGCAACTGAAAAACGTATCGGCACAGTATAAATCGGGATTTGCTTCGGAAACGGATTTCCTGACGGCTAAAAACAACGTCAAGAAAGCAGAAGATGAATTGAGCAAATCATCGAATATTCTTCGGGTTTATGGCGGCAGTACGTCTGGTACAGGGCAACCTTACTTTTCGGTGAAAGCGCCTATCGCAGGCTATATCGTTGAGAAAAACGTCAATACCGGCCAGGACCTGCGGTCCGACAACCAGGACCCGCTCTACACGATTTCGAGCCTTCAGCAAATCTGGGTGCTGGCGAACGTCTACGAACAGGATATTCCTGAAATAAAGCAGGGGCAACCCGTTGATATTCAGGTTTTGGCCTACCCAGATAAGATATTCAAAGGTATCATTAGCAACATCAGCAGTGTTCTCGACGAGCAGGCTCGCGTCTTGAAAGTCCGTATTGTACTCCCGAATCAGGATGGCCTTCTGAAGCCGGATATGTTTGCCACCATTCACGTACACTTGCCCAATATGAGTGCCGCCGAGGGGGCCAAATCGCTGGCCGTTTCGCAGAAAGCCGTGGTTTTCGACCGCGATCACTATTACGTAATTGTGCAGACGGGCAAGGATAAATACGAAGTTCGGGAAGTGAAGGTGCTGAAAAATACAACCCGTTATGCGTTCGTAGAAGGGGGAAACCTCAAACCCGGCGATATCGTCGTAACCGAAGGTAGTTTGTTGTTATACAATGATTTAACGGACTAAAGCAGGCGAAAGAGCGAATGAGTGAAAGAGTGAATGGTTGATAAAAGCCAGACTCTCACAGCCGCTATTCGCTCTTTCACTCATTCGCTCTTTCACTCATGAATAAATTCATTCGCAGTATAATCACCTTCGCGCTGACGAATCGGTTTGCCGTATTTTTTGGCATTGCGATCATCATCGTTGGGGGCGTGGTTGCCTTCCTGAATACGCCCGTCGAAACCTTCCCCGACGTTACGAATACTAACGTTATTGTGATTACACAATGGCCCGGTCGATCAGCGGAAGAGGTGGAACGCTTCGTTACGTTGCCCCTCGAAACCGAATTAAACTCAGTGCCCCGCAAGAGTACGTTGCGCTCGGTGTCGTTGTTTGGTCTGTCGGTAGTAACCATGATTTTCGAAGATGGGGTCGACAATTTTACCGCCCAGACTAATGTGGCGAACCGGCTTGCCGGAGTTGATTTGCCGGATGGTGTAAGTGCGGAAGTAGAACCCCCTTATGGCCCGACAGGAGAGATTTACCGCTTTACACTGGAGAGTAAAACCAAAGATATTACTGAACTCAAAACGCTTCAGGACTGGGTAATTGAGCGGCAAATCAAGAGCGTGCCGGGCATTGCCGATGTGGTAAGCTTTGGGGGGAAAGTAAAAACGATTGAGGTCGATCTGAACCCAATTCTGCTGGCGAACTATGGCTTCACGGCTATCGATGTCGACCAGGCGATTCAGTCAAGCAATATCAACGTAGGGGGCGATGTCATTAAGCAAGGCAACCAATCACTGGTGGTGCGGGGTATTGGTTTGCTGACTAATCCCGAAGATGTGGCCAGTATCATCATTGATAACGTGAAAGGCGTGCCCATTAAAGTACGGGATGTGGCTACTGTAAAAGAAGGATTCCAACCTCGATTGGGTATCGTTGGTCGCGATAAACAGGACGATGTGGTAGAATGTATCGTGGTGATGCGGAAGGGCGAAAACCCGAACGATGTGATTCCGGCGCTGAAGGCAAAGATTGATGAGCTAAACAATAGTATTCTGCCCAAAGACGTCAAAATCAAGACGTTCTATGACCGGACAACGCTCAATAATTACACCCTGCACACGGTCGGCGAAAACGTATTGACGGGCATTTTCCTGGTCACGCTTATCCTGCTCATTTTCCTGGCCGACTGGCGTACTACGCTCACGGTCGCTATTGTGATTCCTCTGGCGTTACTGTTTGCCTTTATCTGCCTGCGCCTAAAAGGCATGACGGCTAACCTGCTCAGCATCGGGGCATTGGACTTTGGGATTATCATCGACGGTGCTGTGGTGATGGTTGAGGGGTTGTTTGTGATGCTGGCCCATCGAGCGGAACAAATGGGTATGATGAAGTTCAACCGTCGCTCAAAATTGAGTTGGATTGCTCAGAATGCTACGGAGTTAGGCAAGTCTATCTTCACCTCGAAGATCATCATTATCACCGCTTTACTTCCCATTTTTACCTTCCAAAAGGTTGAAGGAAAGCTGTTCAGTCCACTAGCCTGGACCATTGGTTTTGCGTTGACGGGTTCGCTGATTGTGAGCCTTACGCTGATCCCGTTGCTGTGTAGTTTGTTATTGAACAAGCAGGTTCGGGAGCGGCACAATCCGGTGGTGAGTGGTCTGGAGCGGGCCTATGTACCCGCTTTAAACTGGGCCATTCGTAAGCCCGCTTCCATCATGGGTATTGCGCTTGGTGCGCTTGGTTTATCGGTTTATCTGTTCCTGTTTCACATTGGCTCTGAGTTTCTGCCGCAACTGAACGAAGGCTCTATTTACGTGCGGGCTAGTTTGCCTTACTCAGTCGCGTTGGACGAAAGCTATGCCTACACCCGCAAGTTTCGGGCAATTTTTGAAGAGTTTCCTGAGGTGCGGGGCGTAATTTCGCAAACGGGCCGCCCAAACGATGGCACCGACCCAACGGGCTTTTTTAACAACGAATTTTTCGTTGACCTCTACCCAAAAGAAGAATGGAAGCGCGACATCACAAAGGATGAACTCGTTGAGCAGATGCAGAAAAAACTGGCTCGATTTAAGGGGATTTCCTTCAACTTTTCGCAGCCGATTTCCGATAACGTAGAAGAAGCTGTATCGGGGGTAAAAGGCTCGATGGCTATTAAAATTGTTGGTCAGGATCTGGACGTGTTGGACAAAGAAGCCACCAAAGTCTTTAACGTCATGAAAAAAGTGCCTGGCGTAAGCGATCTGGGCGTGTTTCGAAATCTGGGCCAGCCGGAGTTTCGGATTCAGCTCGATCCGCAGAAACTGGCCTTATACAACGTTCCGACCGATGTTGCGCAGTCGGTTATTGAAACGGCGATTGGTGGTAAAGCCGTGACGCAATTCTACGAAGGCGAGCGCCATTTCGATATTAAGGTTCGGTACGATGAGAAGTTTCGGTACTCGCCCGAATTGATTGAAAACCTGATGGTTCCTACGCGTTCGGGTAGTAAAATTCCGCTCAAAGAGCTGGCCGATATTGGTACGCGTTCGGGACCAGCCTTTGTGTATCGGGAAAACAACGCCCGGTTTATTGCTATCAAATTCTCTGTTCGTGATCGCGATTTAGGCAGTACGATTGCTGATGCCCAAAAACAGGTGGCGCAGCAGATCAAACTACCTCAGGGTTTCCAGATGCGTTGGGCGGGTGAGTTCGAAAACCAGACCCGTGCCGAACGACAATTAGCGATTGTTGTCCCCATTAGTATTACCATCATCTTCCTGATTCTGCTGTTCACATTCGGCAGTGCGCTCGATGCCACATTGATCATCCTGAACGTACCCTTTGCACTGATCGGTGGAATGCTGGCCCTCTGGATCACAGGTATTAACTTTAGTATCTCGGCGGGGGTAGGGTTCATCTGTCTGTTTGGCGTATCGGTGCAGGACGGGGTTATTCTGATCAACCGGTTTAAAGAAAACCTACACAATAAACTGCCTATCAGCGAAGCCATTCGGGAGGGTGCGCTCACGCGGGTTCGACCAGTCGTTATGACAGCCTTGATGGCGTCGTTAGGACTTTTACCCGCAGCGTTATCGACCGGGATTGGCTCCGAAACCCAGAAACCATTGGCTACGGTTATGATTGGTGGGCTGATGACCTGTACGGTGCTGTCGCTGCTGATTCTGCCCGTCACCTACGAGCTTATTCACAGTCGACGCGCTCGAAAAGAGTTAGCCCGTCATGAATCGAAAACGGTTGATTTGCCGAATCATCCCTAAAACAAAAAGAGGGATCAGGTTCTCAAACCTGATCCCTCTTTTTGTTTTAGGCTCTTTCAAATTAGATTCTATTGATTTTTTAGATTCTATTGATTCTGGATATCAATACGAGAGAATCAATAGAATCTGTCAGAATCAACCGCGTGGTTGGCTTCGAGAATCCAACGTTAATTGAGGAATGGTTTCTTATCGCCAATAGCCATTAACCCAGACATTACCCCGACGTCGGTGTACCCAATAGCCAGGTACCCACACGGCACGGTGTCGAGGTGCCCAGTAGCCAGCCCGATAGCGGTAATTTGGACGGTAAGGCCGAGCAACCCAGGCCTGACGATGATATTGCATAGGTGGGCGCGCGATAACGACACGAGTTCTAGGCGGCATAGGCCGACGTACATAAACCTGCGCATCTGCATAGGCAACTGAAAACAGAAGTAAACCGGAGAAAAGCAGACTTTTAAGGATGGTTTTCATAACGATTTAGAATTAAGGTGCCACTTGTTGAAACGTTTCCAGTTTAAGCGTATTGGTCTAGTCCGCTACATTTAAACTGGAAACTCACTACTATGTAACTGTATAATATCGCTTAGAGTTAGAATTGGGCTGTAGGTTTAATGGAAAGTAAATCTGTTAAGAATTTAAATTTCATGTGACCAAAGTAGTATCATAACGATCGCCCCTTACAGTAGTTTACTAAGAACAGCAGATCGATATACAATGCGTACTAAAGCCTTCCTTTTGGTAGTATTGATGGTAATTACCCTGACCTCGACTTTTTCGCAAAACCGAGTGCCAGCCTTCAGGGAAGATGTACCTCTGGATTCTATTCGCCTAAGCGATCCGTTTATTTTGGCCGACAAGGCCACCTCAACCTACTACATGACCGGAACGGGTGGACTTTTGTGGAAAAGTAAAGACCTGAAAAAATGGGCAGGTCCGGTCGTCATTGCCAAGACCGATCCGAACTCCTGGATGGGGAAGAGCCCTATGATCTGGGCCGCCGAACTGCATCAGTACAAAGGCAAGTACTACTATTTTGCCACCTTCACGAACCGGGACGTAAAAATTGATACAGTCGGTGAGAATATCATCGAACGCCGGGCGAGCCACGTTTTAGTCAGCGATAAAGCCGAAGGGCCTTATGTCCCTATGCAGGATGCGACCTATCTGCCCGCCGATAAGCCTACGTTAGACGGTACGTTCTGGGTGGATAAAGATGGGAAACCGTACATGGTTTATTGTTACGAGTGGCTGCAAAACCTGAATGGAACCATTGAAAAGATAGAGCTGAAACCCGATTTAAGCGGGTCAATTGGTGACGGGAAGCTACTTTTTCGGGCTAGCGACAGCCCGTGGAGTCGTGAGAAAGTGAATGATAAGATTGGCCCGAATAAAGTAACAGATGGACCTTATTTATTCAAGACAGGCTCTGGCAGGCTGGGCATGATCTGGACCAGTTGGATCTACGATGTGTATACCCAAGGCGTTGCTTATTCGAAAAGTGGCACACTGGATGGGCCCTGGGTGCAGGAGGCTAAGCCAATAACCCCGCCGAATTATGGGCATGGCATGTTGTTTCAAACACTGGATGGCAAGTGGTTAATGTCTCTTCACAGTCATAGAAAGAGCAATGGTCGTACAATACGGGTTCCTCACCTGATAGAGGTAGATTTTTCCGGTAATAAGCTGGTTGTCGGTAAGCCCTATATACCTTGACTGGTTCGGGAAATTAAACGAGGGTCCATTTTCATTCATCGCTCTAAAACCTTCACTCATCCGGCGAATGCTGATGTTCGGAAGCTTTGATTTCCAAGACTTCAGGGTTGAATCTACTTTTGATTCGTCAAACAGAAACACGTAAACAATAGACAAATCATGAAAAAGATTCTTCTTCTGATTGCAGGACTGGTAGCCAGTTCAGCATCGTTCGCTAATCAGCCTGCTACCCAGCCTTCAGCTCCTCAGACGCATGTGATAATGACTCCTGAGCATAAAATCAGACTGTATGTTCAGCCTTTGCAAACAAAAGGTCAGGTTACTATTCTGGATGCCAACGGTCAACCTGTATATAGTTCTTATGTTGCGTTGCAAAAAGGGTTGAGTCAACAATTTGACCTTTCTAATTTAAGTTACGGCACGTATCGATTGTCTCTGGCAACGGGTTCGCAAACGCAGACGAAGACGTTTGTTGTGCAACCCAATCCGAATGAGAGCTTTGTTGTTCAGGACTAATCATTGCCATGCGTCGATCAAAATCGATGTATAGGGTATTGAATGAGTTCATATAAGACAGCCCTGGGCAGAAACACACATCCACCGATGTCTGCCCTGGGCTAATTTGTGTTTATTGTAACTAGTGCTCGTTCAATTTAGATTCTATAGATTCTCGGGGCCGCCCGCGCGGTTGATTCTACTACCTCTGATTATCAGTACACTAGAATCGACCGCGCGGGCGGCCCCGGGAATCTATAGAAACAGGTAGAATCTATTTTGCCAAAGCACTAGGAAGAGAAACGTGGCGAAGAAGTGGCCAGTTGGCCTATGTCCTTTTTTACGAATCAAATATGGTCGCAAAGCTAACGTACCGGCAAAGATGGCAATTAGCCATACGATTACTATTTCTGTATTCGCCCCTCACGCTCTATATCAACCTGCCCGAATCGGTTCGTAATCCGGCAAAGCTGGTCGAGATTTTGCCTTTCATAGCGACCATCGTTCTCATTGCACTGGGTTTATACTTCATCTGGATTTCGGCTACGGACTGGATTCAAAATCAACTATTTCAACGATTCGGCGAGGAGTTTTTGCTCGATTTCAACTGGCGGGCGCTGATATTGACCATGCTTATTTCGCTAGGATTGGCTGTGTTGTACGCGCAGGTTTTTCAACTGATCATAACTGGGTTATTTAAGCTAATTTTTTACGTTGGGCTGATTCCCCAACACTCGGAGAAATCGCAGCCGTTTACGCCCGAAGTGCTTGCGTATCTGCATCGGGTAAACAATGTGTTTAACCTGGTCATCATGCTATCGGCCTTTTATCTAACACTTATTTCCCGCTCGTATCAGCAGTTAAAAGATGTGCAGCTCCGGGCCGAACGGTCGGAGAAAGAAGCTGCCCTGAGCCAGGTCGAAGCACTGAAACATCAATTGAGCCCGCATTTCCTGTTCAATAGCCTGAGTATTCTTTCGTCGATGGTGCATGAGGATGCCGATCTGTCCGAAAAATTTATCAAGCAATTGTCCAAAGTGTATCGCTACATTCTTGAGCAGCGGGATCAGGAATTGGTTGCCCTGAAAACAGAAATAGAGTTCATCCGAGCCTATACGTTTCTGCTTCAGATTCGTTTCGAAAACAAGTTCGACGTATTGATTGAGATTACGCCCGAGGAAGAGGAACAGTATAAAATTGCCCCCTTATCGCTTCAGTTGTTGGTCGAAAATGCAGTGAAGCATAATCGGATGTCGGTAACCGAGCCGTTGCAAGTGCGTATCTATTGCAAAGGCGATGTGCTGGTTGTCGAAAACCCCTGGTTACCGCGTAACCAGCCTGATTTTTCGACCGGTGTTGGCTTGAAAAATATCATCAACCGCTATGCGCTGCTAACGCCCAGACCGGTATCGCATGGTCGGCAAGATCAATCGTTTGTTGTTGAAATTCCCCTTTTATCATGAACGTCGTCATTATTGAAGATGAAGATCGCAATGCCCGCCAATTGGAGCGCATGCTGAAAAAATATGATCCCAACATCCATATTCTGATACAATTGCCATCGGTAAAAGATGCGGTTGAATGGTTCAGCACGCACCCGGCACCCGATTTGGCGTTCATGGACATTCATCTCGAAGACGGACTCGTTTTCCGCCTTTTCGAGCAACTGACCTTAACGTTGCCGATTATTTTTACGACGGCCTACGAGGAGTACATGATCAAGGCCTTCAAGGTAAACAGCATCGACTACCTGCTCAAACCAGTTGATTACGACGAATTAGTGGCGGCTTTGGAGAAGTTTAAAACGATCCGGTCGAAACCAGAGCTTCCAGACTTGAGCGCGCTTTTTCAGATGATGCAAAAGCCGCAGGAAAATCGCTTCCGAGAGCGGTTTATGATTAGCATCGGCACGAAAATTCATAGCGTAGAGGTGACGAATACGGCCTACTTTTTTTCGGAAGAAAAGGCTACTTTTCTCGTCAATAAAGACGGTCATTTTCTTCCCCTCGAATATAGTCTTGATCAACTGGCAGGCATGCTAGACCCCAATCAGTTCTTCCGCGTCAACAGACAATTTCTCGTCGCCCGATCGGCGATTCAAACCATTCATGCTTTTTCGGCGGGCAAGCTAAAGCTGGATTTACTACCTCCCGCCCGCCTGGAGGTATTTGTCAGTATGAGTCGCATGTCAGAGTTTAAAGACTGGCTGGGTCGTTAATAGTTACTCTTCATTCATCTTTCGAAAACCAACGCCTATCCGGTAGGTTTCGCGCTTGACCTAGTTATTTTTTCGCACTTCTTGAGTATGCTTCACCTTTGTTGTCGTAAACAGCAGATCAGCATCTAGTTGAGTTCTTGTAATTTTTCCATGAATAAATAGTGGAAAATGGGTAAGTGTGGGTCAGCTACAATAAAGATCTCTTTTACCTTTAATGCGTAAACTATACATATTGGTAATTAGACTTGCCCCAATTGCTACTGATTCTGTAGACCTAACTATTACTTCCTTTAACCGATTCAGTTGATTGACATGAACAAAAAAGTACTCCTGGCCTGCCTGCTACCCGTGCTTGCTGCAGGGCAACCCTCTCCGCTCCAACAGGGCTTTCAGACCCCGCCGAATGCAGCTCAACCGCGTGTTTGGTGGCATTGGATGAATGGCAACATCACTAAAGACGGCATTACCAAGGACCTTGAGTGGATGAAGCGTGTTGGTATCGGTGGTTTTCAGAACTTCGACGCCAGTCTGTTTACGCCCAACGTAACCCCAAAGAAGCTGGTGTTCATGACCCCCGAATGGAAAGACGCCTTTAAGCATACGACCAATCTGGCTAAAACGCTTGGTCTCGAAATGGCCATTGCCGGTTCGCCGGGCTGGAGCGTGACTGGAGGCCCGTGGGTGGAACCTAAAGATGGGATGAAAAAATACGTCTGGACCGAAACCGTAGTTGAGGGAAATAAACCTTTTTCAGGAAAACTGCCGCAACCCTCATCGGCTGCGGGTAAATTCCAGAACGTACCCCTGACTTCAGCGAATGTACTGGGCGGGCCACCGAAAGAAATACCACGTTATTATGCCGATGCTGCGGTGATTGCCTATCGATTACCGGCTGCCGAAAAGCCATTGTCGGCCCTGAATCCAAAGATTTCGTCGAGCGGAGGCACGTTCGCACTGGCTGATCTAACCGATGGCGATCTGGCCAAAACGACGATGCTGCCCCCGATGGAAGTGGGGCAAGATATGTGGATTCAGTTTGAGTTCGACCAGCCGCAGACGTTCAAAGCGTTTACGATTGTGGGTGCACCCGCAGCGGGAGAACTAGCCGAATTTCGGGGAATGCCCGACAACCGGGGGTTGAAAGTAAGTGACGATGGTGTAAACTTCCGAGATGTCGTGATTATTCGAGGTAGTACTGTGCCCCAGAGTACAATGGCGATTTTACCCACAACCGCCAGAATTTTCCGCTTTACGTTCAAAACCGAGAAACCGGAAGGTAGTCCGTTTGCGGCTATGTTCGGGGGGAGTTCGGCACCCGGTAAGCCACAGGGTGTTCCGGTTGCTGAGCTAGTTCTGCACAACACCGACCGGATTGATCTTTTTGAACAGAAAGCCGGTTTTGCTGCCTGGAAGGAAAGTACGCACTCGCTCGTGAAGACTGATGCTGACGCTATTCCCGCTACAGATGTGGTGGATTTAAGCACGAAAATGAACGCCGATGGTACCTTGAACTGGACACCGCCAGCGGGTAAATGGGTAGTTATGCGCCTGGGCTACTCACTCACAGGCCGGGAAAATCACCCAGCATCGCCCGAAGCCACTGGCCTGGAAGTTGATAAGCTGGATAAAGTGGCTGTCCGGAAATACATCGATACCTACCTGGACATGTATAAGGATGCTACCGGTGGCCAAATGGGTGCTCAAGGGTTACAATATATGGTGCTGGATAGTTATGAGGCTGGCCACATGACCTGGACGAAGGACATGCCCGCTGAGTTTCAGAAACGGCGGGGATATAGTCTCACGCCCTGGCTACCTGTCCTGACGGGCCGAGTGATCCAGAGTGCCGAAGCCAGCGAGAAGTTTTTATGGGATTTTCGCAAGACTATCGGCGAACTGATTGTCGAAAATCACTACGAAGTAATTGGCGATGCACTACACGCCAGAGGTATGAAACGGTATACCGAATCGCACGAAAACGGACGGATTTACCTTGCCGACGGAATGGACGTAAAGCGCCTGGCCGAGATTCCTATGTCGGCGATGTGGACGCCGGGTAGTCTTGCCGGAGGTAGTAATGAGGAAGTTCGGAGTGAGGCCGATATTCGGGAAGCTGCTTCGGTAGCGCACATATATGGTCAACCATTCGTTGCGGCCGAGTCGATGACGTCGGTTGGAAATGGATTTAGCTGGCACCCCGAAAAACTGAAACGTACAGCCGATCTGGAAATGGCTTCGGGGCTCAATCGCTTTGTGATCCATACATCTGTACACCAACCGCTCGATGACAAGAAACCCGGTTTCTCGCTCGGACCTTTCGGGCAGTATTTTACCCGGCAGGAAACCTGGGCCGAGCAGGCAAAAGCCTGGACGGATTATCTGAGTCGAAGTTGTTTCCTGCTACAACAGGGAAGACCTGTTGTGGATGTGCTGTACTATTATGGCGAGAACAACAACATCACGCAGATTTGTGCAGAAAAGCTCCCGGATATTCCTGCTGGTTACGCATTCGACTTTGTTAACGCTACCGCGCTGAAAAATGCATTGCGGATTGAAGGTGGAAAGATTGTTGCGCAAAGTGGTCAACAGTATCGACTACTGGTGCTGGATGGGTCAGCTAAACTGATGACGTTGCCCGTATTGAAAAAGCTAGGCGAACTGGTGAAGTCTGGACTGAACGTAATAGGCGAAAAACCGGAGCGCTCCCCTAGTTTAAGCGATAACTCGACGGAGTTTACGACGTTGGTAAACCAAATCTGGAGTAACCCAAATGTGTCGACCAAACCAATAGGGACGGTATTAGGCGAGATGGGCGTGCAAAAAGATATGGATATAATTCAGGCGAACTCCAAAATCCTATATGTGCATCGCCAAACTAACGACAGCGACATTTATTGGCTGGATAACCGGAGTGAGAATCCAAGCGAAGCTCAAATCAGCTTTCGGGTGACTGGAAAAGTTCCTCAATTGTGGAATCCACAAACGGGTAAATTGGAGAAAGTATCGTATCAACAAAGGGACGGCCGGACAATTATACCACTTACGTTTGAGTCGTGGGGGGCTTACTTCGTCGTCTTCCACGATAAATCGACAGTAGCTTCATATACTACCCCTGCTGTTACCGAATCGCCGGTTGCCAGTATAACAGGAGCCTGGAACGTTCATTTCCAGGAAGGCCGGGGTGCTCCACAACAAACCACTATGACTTCATTAGCGTCGTTGACAGAGAGTGCAGAGCCGGGTATTAAATATTTCTCCGGTACGGCTACTTACGACAATTCGTTCGATTTGCCCGCGAGAGGCAAAAACGCATCTTATCTGCTTGATTTGGGCGATGTGAAAAACATTGCCGAGGTGATTGTCAATGGCAAGTCGGTGGGGACTGTCTGGAAGAAACCGTTTCGGGTCGATATCAGCAAGGCTTTAAAACCGGGTCGTAATTCGGTACAGGTTAAGGTGACCAACTTGTGGGTAAACCGCCTGATTGGTGATGCGCAACCGGGCGTAACCAACAAAATTACCTATACCACGCTGCCGTTTTACCGGGCCGATTCGCCAGTGTTGTCGTCGGGCTTGCTGGGACCAGTGCGCGTGTTGGCCGTTACGCCCATTAAATAGCTGCCTGATTTTTGTCATTCCCTTATACCTGAACTTATCGAACAGCTTGTTTGAGAGCGGTATAGCGCTTTTTTAACGCTGCTTTCTTCGTAGCATAAGCTGGATTGTCGGCCAGATTTGTGGTTTCATGTGGATCGTGAGCCGTATCGTACAACTCTTCATAGCCATGCTCGATAAAGTTCATGTATTTGAAGGTAGGGGTTACAACTCCCTCAATTTTCGGAAGGCGGGGGCTCCCCATAAAGGTGTGCTCATAGAAAAAGTCTGGTCGAGCCGTCACTTTCTTTTGTGCCAGCTTGATTAGATCGACACCCTGCATATCAGGCGGAGTAGCAACTCCAGCCAGTGCCAGAATAGTAGGAGCAATGTCGATGTTGAGCGCCATTTGCGTGGGCCGGGAGCCTTTCAGCGTTGCAGGTAATGAGGGACCATAGACCAGGAGTGGCACCCGAATGGATTCTTCGTGACCAAACCATTTTCCTTCCAGTCCATGTTCGCCTAGGTAAAAACCATTATCGCCCATGAAGACAATGATCGTGTTTTTGTCCAGATTCAGGCTTTTAAGTTGGGCCACAAGCTTCCCAACCACCTCGTCCACACCCGTAATGAGCCGATAGTAGTTCCTGACAGTTTCCTGCCGACGTTCGGACGTAGAGAAAAGAGGCTTCCACCGATCTCTGGCTATGTTCTGATCCATCTTGAAAAAAGCCGGGAACCGTTCCCAGTAGATCGGGGAAGCTGTTACAGGTTCAGGAATTGTGACATCGCTGTACAGATTTTTGTAGCGGGCCTGTACGGGGTAAGTTGGTGGATTACCGTCTAACTCGTGAGGTGCTTTGAAACTAACCGATAGACAAAATGGCCCCGACCGGGATGGATTTTTTGACCCATAGGTTTCCAGAAATTTCTGGATATCATGTTGCACACTATCCGTATGATGGACGAGCTGACCCGATGTGTTAATAAACTCATAAGGCGGCTGCCCTTCTTTCCCACACGACCAGTAATCATAGAACTGGCTTGGGTGGTCTTTTCCTTCGCCAACGCCATATTTGCCAATGAATCCAATGGTATAGCCAGCCTTTTTCAACAGCAAAGGGTAGGTTTTTGCCAATGCTTCAGGGGTAAAAGGCGTCGTAAAATCATTGATACCGTGCCGGGATTCGTACTGCCCACGTAAAATGCTGGCTCGACTAACGCAGCAGATTGCCGTTGTAACGTAGGCGTTCTGAAAGAGGATTCCTTTACTAGCCAGCGCATCCAGATTCGGCGTTTTAATGATCGAGTTTCCCATCGCCCCGAGCGCATCCCAGCGGTGATCGTCCGTCAGCAGAAAGATGATGTTGGGGCGTTTCTGGGTAGGTATTTTCTGAGCAAATAGTGGCCTGAAACAGTTGTTGAGCCAGAGAATACCTACCATCAAAAAAGCAGCAAAACAAGGATTGACTAGTCGTTTCATTACGGTCAGATCACGGTCTGGTAGCAAGCTAAGTAAGTCTTTCTAAATGATTACTCTGATTTGACTTTTTCTGCCGTGTGAACAGCCCCTTTCTGTAGCAAAGCCGCCAGTTCTTTTACCGTGGCGCTGTGTTCAGGTTTGCCAGACAAATTCGTGAATTCATCAGGGTCGGTCAGGTGGTCATAGAGTTCAACGCCAGCTCTTCCTTCGTCCCATTCGGTATAGCGCCAGCGTTCGGTGCGGACACTACGCCCAAAAATTTTATTCCGTAATACCTGCGAGTAGGCTGGTTTTGCCCAGGATGCATTCGGATTTTTGAGTAAGGGCGTTAAGCTTTTGCCTGCCAGATCAGCTGGTGCTGGTAAGCTACATAAGTCGGCCAGGGTAGGGTAGAGGTCCACTAATTCTACCGTTCGGCCGGAGGCTTTCCCGCTCACTCCACCGGGCACAGAAATTAATAGGGGTACACGGGCCGAGTTTTCGAAGAGACTTTGTTTCATCCATTGGCCATGCTGACCAACGTTATAGCCGTGATCGCTCCAGAGTACAATGATGGTGTTGTCTGACAGTTTCAAACGATCCAGCGCATCCAACAACTTGCCAACCTGAGCGTCCATGAAGGAAATAGTGGCGTAGTAAGCCCGTTGTGCTTCCCGTCGTTCGGCTTCACCAAGTCCCCAGTGAGGAGGTTTTGTGAACAGAGCTGCTTCCGGAATATCATCCAGATCATTGGCCTGCTCTTTAGGAAGCGGGATTTTGTCCAGCGGATATTGGTCGAAATATTTCTTAGGCGCAACGTAGGGTGTGTGAGGACGGAAAAAACCTACGGCCAGAAAGAACGGTTCGTCTTTTTTTTGCTCCAATAACCGAACTGCTTCGTTGGCAATCAGGCCATCGGTTTGCTCATCGTCTGTTCCTTCTGCTTCATAATAACATAGGGCGCTACCCAGTGGCCGACCTGGAGTCAGATTCTTAATCTTCGATTCTTCGACCTTATCGCGCCCTTTGGGATTAATGACCTTATCCCAGGAAATAGGATCATCGAGGCCATCGGTGCCAATCTGCGCGGGTACACCATAGTGGAAAATCTTGCCAATGCGCGCGCTGAAGTAGGCGTTATTTTTGAACAACTGCGGCAGGGTTACTACATCAGGCAGATTCTTTCGGAAGTGCGTCTGTAGTTCGTAAATCCCGGTTTTGTCGGGACGGTAACCCGTCAATAAGGACGAGCGGCTGGGACTGCAAAGCGGGTATTGGGTATAAGCCCGATCAAACTTGACGCCCCGTTTAGCTAATCGATCAATATTCGGCGATTGTACGAATGTGTTTCCATAACAACCCAGATCATTGTTTAGATCGTCGACAGCAATGAAGAGTACGTTGTACTTTTTCTTAGCCTTAGTAGGTGGTTCGTCTGGTTTAAAACCAGTTAACGTTGTCAGTCCTAACAGCCCGACGACACAAAGAGTATTGTAACCAAGTTTAGTCAGTCGATGAACTACAAAACTTTTTTTCATAGCGATTAAAGAGAGAGTTGCTTTGTGTGACCCCATCGGGGTCACACAAGGGATAAATGATTTGATCTAATAGTTGCTGGATGCTTATTCGGTGAAGCTTTTTAGCGGTTCCAGACCGGGCAGAATGGACTTGGGTTGCCCTGGATCGCCGGGTTTCCAGGGGGGGAGTTTACGGAACTCAGTTGCAAAAACTTGCCGGATTTTCTCCGCTTCGGGCGAACCTTTACCAAGAGCAATGGGACTGGTTTCCTCCAGATCCTGACTTAAATCGTAGAAACGCCCGTCCTGATACAGTTTATAGCGATGATCCCGGAAAAATCGAGCCGAATGCTTGTCGACCGCTGGCGAATGGATAGGACTGTAATGGGAGAAAATCCATTGGCGGGGCTTCCCTTTTTCGCCTTTGATCTGGGGGTAAATACTAGTACCGTCTGTATTCCAGGCTTTAGGGACAGACACATTCATGATATCGGCAAATGTGGGCAGGAAGTCCGTAAAGTCAACCAGATCGTTGGTTTCGTGCTGTTTGTACCGATTACTTCCCCAATTGACAATCAGCGGAACGTGATGGCCCCGATCAAGGGTAAGCCCTTTGCCTCCGGGAATTCGGGTGCCATCTTTAAGCGTCGTAATGACCTCATGGCCAGTACCATTGTCGCCCGTAAAAATAATGATGGTGTTCTCGTACAGATTCAGCTTTTTCAACTTCTGAATAATTTTGCCCACGTTCTTATCTGTGTAGGCAACCATGTCCCGGAAGTTAAGCGTGTCTTTGGTTTGTCGCCCGGCAGGATTAGTTTTCCAACTCTTACTGTCGGGAGTGGGTAGAAACGGTTCGTGCACCAGCGCCATTGGGTAATAGGCAAAAAACTTCCGGTCTTTATTCGTTTCGATAAAATTGAGCAGGTAGTCTACAAAAATATCCGGGCCGTAATCGTCGTCGGTGCTGGTGAGGAGTTTGCCATCCTGCTCAATCAGTGGTTTAGCGTAGCGTTCGCCTTTTTTACGAGGCTGGGTTAGCTGCCATAAACAGTAATTATCGAAGCCAAAATGATTCGGAAGTCCCTGATTTGGCCCCAATTGCCATTTACCCGCGATAGCTGTTGTGTAACCCGCATCCCGAGCCAGGTGCGCGAAGGTTTTCTCATTCTGATTCAGAAACCCAAACTGCGTGTAGTTTTTGTAATTGTATTTGCCCGTCATGAGCTGAACCCGAGAGGGCGTACAAAGCGGCTGAGAAAACCCGTAATTGAACTTCAGACCGTCCTGAGCGAGCTGGTCGATAATGGGCGTTTGATAAGTGCTGCCATAGGTGCCAATGCACTCTTTTCCCATATCATCGGCCAGTATCAGAATGATATTAGGCGATTCTTTTTTGGCCGGAGCCGGTTTTGTTGATTGGGCGCTGACTGATAGCGTAAGTACCAGAAGCCCCAATAGAAATAAGCAATTTTTCATAATCTAATTTGATTTTACCCCTGAGCGAGCCGACTTACCGAGTTGCCGTTGGTGCACCCGGTACAGTCCAATTTTCGGGAGGAAGCCAGCCTTTGGGTTGAGAAGGAAAAGGGAACGGAATAACAAATTTTTTGAAGTCTGCGAGCGCATTCGTTAACTGAGTAAACTCGGCTGGGTGTGAAGCCGCTACGTTCGTTGTTTCGGAGTTATCCTGACTAAGATCGAACAGTTGTCCTTCATTCAATTTCCATCGTTTTGTCACAACAGCCTCATGACCCAGGAATAGGGTCCGGTCGGGCAATGTTTCGCCCTGGAGTGCGCGGATTACGTCGATACCATCCGTTTTAGGAATATTGGGTGCCTTCGCCAGCCGAGTTAGCGTAGGAAGTACATCAATGAAGCCAATCACCTCATTGATCTTTTGGCCTCCCTCAATTTTGCCTTTCCAATAAACAACAGAAGAAGAGCGAACTCCGCCTTCCCACTCCGTATGTTTGGTACCTCGTAACGGATCGTTGTTGCCGCCAAAGGTGGGTATTCCGCCATTGTCACTCAGAAACCAGATGATCGTGTTATCGGCAATGCCTTTTTCATCAATGGCTTTCAGAATCTGGCCCAGTGCATTGTCCATACCGGTAACCATAGCGGTATAGGTTTGCCGAAGATTATTACCCCTCCCTTTTTTGCCGTAATCAGGGGTGTTGAATTCACCGGGTTGACCGCCACCACTTGTGAACCCTTCCTGTGGTTTCGATGGGTCGTAGCCATTTTTCAACAAATCACTTGCCTTAGCCTGAAGCGGAGCATGAACCCCGTTGAAAGCCACGTACGCTAAAAAGGGTTTCGAACCTGGCGATTCCTTGATAAACTTGACAGCTTCCCGCGCCACCAGATCGACAGAATAACCTGTATCGGCGCTGGTTTCGAAGTTTCGGTGCCAGTCGAGCGCACCATTTCTGAAATGGGAGTAATAATCAATGGCACCGTTGTAGTGGCCGTAGAACGACGTAAACCCCCGGTTCAATGGATGGTATTTTGCATCGGAATGACCCAGGTGCCATTTCCCAAATGCACCCCGACGGTCGTAACCTGCCTTCGCCAGTACATTGGCCAACGTTTGCTCTTCGGGCGGTAAGCCACCAATGGTATTGGGCCGGATAACCTCATTCCGAATACCAAACCGATCGGGGTATTTGCCCGTGAGTAAACCCGATCGGGTGGGACTGCAAATAGCGGCTACATAGAATCGGGAGAGTTCCCGCCCTTTCTTCGCCAACGCATTCAGGTTCGGCGAAATGATTTTCGGGTTATGAAATCCGACATCATTCCACCCCAAATCATCGGCCACAACGATAACGATGTTTGGCGTATTTGGCCGTTGGGCGAGTAGGGGTTGGGCAAAGAACGTAAGCCCTATAGCCCAGCGGAGCGAGATATGTTTTACTAGCAGACGATTCATAGGAAGAATTGGGGTTTATCACCAGCCCGGATTTTGGGTCAGTTTGGGGTTAAGGTCAATTTCCCGTTGTGGAACGGGATGGAGGTAGTGCTTTTCTGCCGCATTTGGCTTGCCCGCTACATGCAGGGCCGTAATCATGCGTTTGGTACGGATGAGGTCGAACCAGCGCTGAAATTCAAACATCAACTCTAGCCGACGCTCTGTATAGACCGCTTCGCGGAACTGCGACTGAGTCAGATTTTCTAATGCGGGAAGGCCCGCCCGTTTTCGTACTCGGTTAATGGCCGTATACGCTTCTGTGGTGGGTGAACCCACTTCGTTCAACGCTTCGGCGTAAATCAGCAGGATTTCGGCAAACCGGATGACGGGAATATTCTTAGCCGATTCGGTTGGGTTGGCTGTCTGTGCTGGATCGAAATATTTGAAAAATCGGGGATCAAACGTAACAGCCTTTCCTGTCGTTGGGCTAACCAGCGAGGTGAAGAAGGTAACATCCCGTCGTTTGTCGGTTGCCGAGTACAGTTTATAGACATCCGGTTGGGGTTCGTCGGTACCAGCCGATGCAACACCTGCAATGCCCACCGGCGTAGCCGACGACGCCAACCGATTTCCCTGACCATTGACATTCGATTTACACTGAACAGAAAAAATATGCTCCTTCCCGTTCTTGGTGGCCACATTAAAGACATCGGCGAAGTTTTCGAACAGATCGTACCCATAAGGGCCGTTGATAACCTCAAGACTTTTGGCAGCGGCCTTGCTCCATTCCTGCCGGGTTAGGTAAACTTTGGCTAGAATGGCTTTAGCAGCACCACCCGTTGCCCTGCCTGCATCGGTACCGCTGTACGAATTAGGTAACGCTTCGGCATCGGTCAAATCGCTGATAATCTGCTGGTAAACCTGCTCGACTGGCGTGCGGCTTACTTGAATCGCGTCTTTTTCTAATGAACCGGTTTCCTGTAGAACGAGCGGAACATCGCCCCACAAACGCACCAGCGTGAAGTAAGTCAATGCCCGCAGAAATTTAGCTTCGTTAACCAGCCTGGTTCGTAGGGTTTCGTTCATTGAAATCGCCGGAATGCGCGCAATAGCAATATTGGCGCGATTAATGGCGGTATAGCTTTCCTTCCACAGTTCATCGACGCGGTCGTTGGTGGTCGAATGTGCTAGCACGGCAATGGAGCGAACGTCGGCATTGGTCACCCGAAGACCCGCAATGGCGTCATCCGACATGATTTCGAAAGCCAGATGAAACAGACGGTTGTACATCGTCAGGCCGCCATTGTTTAGGGCGCCGTTGTACACACTATTCACGGCCGATATAGCATCACTTTCGGTTTTATAAAATTGCTCTGCAGTGAGCAGGGCCTGGGGATTCTCATTTAAATCGGTGCAGGAGGCCAGCGCCAACAGCCCAATTGACAGGATCAGTGCCTTTTTCATGAGTATGGTAAAAACGTTAAGTCGATTAGAATGAAATACTTAAGCCAGCCAGATACGCCTTGCTGCTGGGATATACACTGTAGTCAATACCCAGATTGAGGGTGCTTTGCTCATTGCGGCTCGCCTCTGGATCGTATCCGCTATAGCTCGTGAAGGTGAACAGATTCTGAGCCGTCACGTATACTCTAACCTGGCTGGAACGAATTTTCGAAGCAATACTCTTAGGCAGATGATACCCCAGCGATAGGTTTTTAAGCCGCAAATACGACGCATCTTCCACATACCGGCTTGTATTAACGGGAGCGGGGTCTTCAAACGCACGCTGGATTGTATTGCTTGGGTTGGTGGGCGTCCACCGATCCAATGCCGTTATAGAGGCATTCTGCTGACCGGTCAGAAGCTCAAGCTGCTGTTTGTTCTGGTTGAACAGTTGGTTGCCGTACGAACCCTGAAAGAAAATGCTCAAATCGAAGTTTGCGTACGAGAAATTGTTCGTCAGGCCGCCAATAAACTTGGGCTGAGCATTGCCAATAATCGTCCGGTCGTCGGTTTGGGTGATTTTCCCATCGCCATTGATATCGACGTACCGCCGATCGCCGGGTTTAGTTTTCGTGGGATCAATGGTGGGCAGCTCAGCAATATTATCAGTAGTCTGGAAAAGACCATTCGTTTGGTAGCCGTAGAACGAGCCGAGCGGTTCGCCCACTTTAGCAATATTGGCCCCCGAGATAATGTAGCTGGCTTCATCGCCCAGACTGACGACCTTGTTGCGGTTAAGCGAGAACACCAGATTGGTATTCCAAGAAAATCTGCCGCGTAAATTTTGCGAGTTAATGCCCAGTTCAATGCCCTTATTATCAACCGTTCCATAGTTCTGCAAAGAAGTCGATTGGCCAGTTGTGTAAGGGATTGGCACGTTTAGGAGCAGATTCGTAGTTCGTTTGTAGTAGGCGTCAAAAACGATACTCAGGCGATTCTTAAATAAGCCCAAATCTATGCCCGCGTCGTATTGGGCGGTTGTTTCCCAACCCAGATCAGGGTTGGAAATTCGGCTCGGAGCAAAGCCAATTACCGTCTGATTACCAAAGAAATACGTATTCGTTGCTAAAGTCGCCAACGATAAATACTGCCCGATTTCCTGATTTCCGGTAATACCAGCGCTCAGCCGAACTTTCAGGTTGCTAACCGAAGGTACTGAGGCTAAAAATGATTCCCGACTCACGTTCCACGCAAATGCCGCCGATGGGAAATAACCCCATTTCTTGTCTTTCCCGAAACGGGAAGAACCGTCTGCCCGCCCACTGATAGTCAGGATATATTTCTGATCGAACGAATAGTTTAGTCGCCCTAGAAATGAATTTAAGGCCCATTGAGTCGCGCTGGAAGAAGGTTGCGTGTAGACTGATCCACTGCCTAAGTCATTGTAAGTCAGTTGATCGGTAACGAATTGTTGCGAGCCAGCTATAACGCTTTCGTTCTGGTAAGCCTGTTGCGTATAACCAACAACCGCATTGATCGAATGCCGGCCACCCAGGCTACGGCTGTAGCTTAACGTGTTTTCATTCAGCCAACTCGACGCAAACTTACTACCTACAGAGGCCGTGCCTGTTGCACTTGCATTAGCTCCCTGATAGATCGTAGACGGTACATAGCGATTCTGTTTGTTATTAATAATGTCGGCGCCAAACGAGATTTTAGCCACCAACCCTTCGGCCAGCGTGTATTCGCCAAATACGTTGCCTAACAGACGATAGGTGGTTGTTTTATTGATCTCTTTTTCGAGCGTGGCGATGGGATTCCCCAGCGGTGTCTCAAATTCACTTTGGTAGGTGTACTCGCCCGTAGCAGTCCGGATAGGAACCGTAGGTGGCATGGACAAAAGCGCATTCACGATGCCCGCATTGGCAATCCGTGCAGAAACCTTACTAGCGGTAAAGTTTGTCCCAACTCTGAATTTTGCCGAGAAATCACGGTCGAGGTTGATGCGAATAGAATAACGCTCGAAGTCCGTATGGCGGAGAATACCATCCTGTTTAAAGTAGTTTCCCGAAATTGCATAACGCGTACGATCGTCGCCACCCGACATGCTCAGTTGGTGATTTTGAATCAGGGCCGATGTAAAGGCCTCTTTTTGCCAATCAGTACCACCAGTTAATGCCTGAAGTTGGGCATCGGTATAATAAGGCGCTTTCCCTGAATTAGCCCGAGCATCGTTTTTTAGAAGGGCCCAATCGCGGGCGCTCGTGAGTACATCAACGGTTTTTAGAACACTCTGCTGGCCATAATAGGTCTCATAGGTGATGCTGTTTTGGCCCGCTCTCCCTTTTTTGGTAGTAATCAAAACAACTCCATTGGCACCTCGCGAGCCATAAATCGCTGTGGCCGAGGCATCTTTCAACACCTCCATCGACTCAATGTCGCTGGGATTCAGACTGGCCAGCGCGTTGATGCTTGGGCCACTGACAACGCCAGCGTTTGCATCGGTATTATTGTTATAAACCGGGAAACCATCGATCACATACAAGGGCTCATTACCACCTGTAATTGAATTGCCACCCCTAATCCGAATGCTGATGGCGCTACCTGGCTGGCCCGAGGTTTGGGTTACCTGAACACCGGCTGCCCGGCCCGCCAGCGCCTGATCGAGCGATGAATTGATGGTTTTGTTAATCTGTTCGGTATTGATTGACGATACGGAACCCGTCAGATCTGTTTTTCGCACCGTACCGTAGCCAATCACAACAACTTCAGAGAGTTGTTTAGAATCGGCGGCCAGTTCAATATTGACTGGATTACCTTCGGCAATAATCTCTTTTGACTGATAGCCAATAAAGCTGATAATCAGTGAAAATGGAAGTTTTTGGCCCGTTTTGAGCGTAAACTGGCCGTTGGTGTCGGCCGTTCCTCCATTGGTTGTTCCTTTGATTAAGACGGTAGCTCCAATAAGAGGTTCACCTGTTCGCTGGTCGGTTATTCGGCCGCTGAGCGTGGTATTAATGGTTGGCGGAATGGGCTGCGCCAATACTACAGCCGGAATTAACAGACTTAATCCCCAAAGAAGCCGGACGCGGCCCGATAGAGTTTTTATCATTACTTTGCATTGGTTACGTGAGAAATGAGACAGGCCGGCTGATGTTGGTAGCATCTGAAGGCTCTGAGAATTGCTTCGGCAGTTTCTGTCTTGTTGTGACTATCCGGGACGGTTGGCGCCGTTCCGGATTTTTTATGTGCCGAGCTGGTGGCAATTACTGCCGCTGGTATTTTGGGTTGTCAGGTAGTCATAACAGTTTAAGTGAAAAATGGTCATATATCCTATGGGATTTATAGAATATAAATTAGTAAACTAGATTGAATTAAATGACTGTACTAGGTAAATTGATGAAGGGCCTAGAGCGATGAAGTAACTGCGTAGACCTGGCAAGAAAGGGAATTATGGCTACGTAAGGGCTTAGCAGCAACAGCTTATAAAGACAGAAAGGGTTCTGTTTTTATAAAAGCCGGAATGGATACGGGTAGTGAAAAGATTGACTGTTTTCATATATATGCTTTATTCCACAGAGCAGTTGGCGCTACTCTTGTAGTTTGATTGGCAAAGGTGACTAGCGATTTTTCTATTTCCAAGAATTTTTGCAAAAATCTGATAAACAGCTATTTACCTAATACTCTATCGAGATATACTGTTATAGACTACTATTCCTACAGAATAGAATTTATTTGAGTCTGGCTTTGCTTTTACCCAGAAAGGAGGCTAATCATGAAATGGGAAGAGCTCTAATGAGCGGCTTAAGTAAGCTCAGTAACTTCTTCTTTCTTTTCCCGAAGTTGTTTCGTCGTTTTTCGTGAACCATCATGACTCCAGCCGGGAGGTCCGAAAATGTAACCCAAGGCAGCCCGAAGTGATTTTGCCCGACGAATGTCCTGCCCAATCGCTACCCATTCGTGAAAAGCAATCCGGACGGGATTATGTGAATTGACATTGGTGACCAGACCGTAGGTTGGCCGATTCCGCTCTAGTTCAAACGTACCGAACATACGGTCCCAGATAATGAGGATACCCGCGTGGTTTTTGTCCAGATAATCAAGGTCGGAGCCATGGTGTACCCGGTGATGGGAGGGTGTGTTGAATATAAACTCAATCGGTTTAGGAAACTTGTCAATGAGTTCGGTGTGAATCCAGAACTGGTACAGCAGACTAATTGACTGCATGGTCATGATCGCTATGGGCGAGAAGCCAACTAAGGGAAGCCATATCCAGAAAATGAAAGCGCCTGATAAATTACCTGTCCAGGTTTGACGCAGGGCCGTACCTAGATTGTATTTCATGGACGAGTGATGCACCACGTGTGATGCCCAGAAATATCGGCTACTGTGGCTGATCCGGTGGAACCAGTAATAGCTAAAATCATCGGCAAAAAACAGGATTGCCCAGGCCCACCATTGAGTCATATCAACTGTGAACAGTCGGAATTGATAGACCAGCGAATAAGCACCAAATACGATCGCTTTACCAACGAATCCAATAATTACGTTGCCAATTCCCATCGACAAGCTGCTGGCCGTGTCTTTGGCGTCGTAATAATCTTTTTGCTGTTTAGCTGTAACCAATACCTCCGCAACCAGTAGAATCACAAAACCAGGAATAGCATACTGAATCAGATCTCTCATAATTTTTCTGACTTTTATGCAAGTTACTATCTTTTAAACACAGAGAGCACGGAGAATTACATGGAGCACACAGATTTATATTTCTGTGAACTCTGTGCAATTCTCCGTGCTCTCTGTGTTTAAAAAATTAAACCTTTTACCGGTTCATCGACGTTAAAAACTCTTCATTGTTTCGGGTGCCTTTCATGTGGCCAAGCAGGAAGTCCATGCTTTCCATCGGATTCATATCGGCCATGTGCTTACGAAGAATCCAGACACGTTGTAGTGTTTCTTTATCTAGTAACAAATCTTCCCGACGTGTGCCCGATGCCATAACATCAATAGCAGGGTAAACCCGCTTGTTAGCCAGTTTACGGTCTAATTGGAGTTCCATGTTGCCGGTACCTTTGAATTCTTCAAAGATAACCTCATCCATTTTCGAACCTGTATCGATCAGCGCCGTAGCAATAATGGTCAGCGAGCCGCCATTTTCTACATTACGGGCTGCCCCAAAGAATCGCTTAGGTCGGTGAAGTGCATTCGCATCGACACCACCCGACAGAATTTTGCCCGATGAAGGAACGACCGTATTATACGCCCGTGCCAGACGAGTAATTGAGTCGAGCAAAATCACGACATCATGGCCGCATTCAACCATGCGTTTGGCTTTTTCAAGCACCATGCTCGATACTTTTACGTGACGGTCGGCCTGCTCATCGAAGGTGGAAGAAATCACTTCGGCATTCACGCTACGGGCCATGTCGGTCACCTCTTCAGGGCGTTCATCGATCAGGAGTACAATTAAGTACACTTCTGGGTGATTCCGGGTGATGGCATTGGCAATTTCTTTCAACAGAACAGTCTTACCTGTTTTGGGTTGAGCGACAATCATGCCCCGTTGACCTTTTCCGATCGGCGCAAATAAATCCAGCACCCGCGACGAATAATTGTCGGGTCGGTTGCTGAGATGAAGTTGCTCTTCGGGGAAAAGGGGAGTCAGGTATTCGAATGGAATCCGGTCGCGGATTTCTTCGGTTGTTTTCCCGTTGACGGTCGATACGCGCAGGAGAGCAAAATATTTTTCGCCTTCTTTGGGCGGACGGATAGCACCGCGTACCGTATCACCAGTTTTCAGACCAAATAATTTAATCTGCGAGGGCGAGACATAAATATCATCGGGGCTAGCCAGGTAGTTATAATCTGCTGAACGAAGGAAGCCGTAGCCACCGTCCTGCATAATTTCCAAAACACCCTCGTTGTCGATAATACCATCGAACTCCCGAATGTGCTGGTTATACTGCCGACGAATACGGTTTTGATATTCCTGAGCTTCACGAGCGGGTTGGTTCAATTGGGGTTGGGGAGCCTGACCACCTTCTGCCTGGGCAGGTTGATCCGCTTGCGTTTCGGTAGGAGTCGTTGTTTGCTCAACGGTTGCATCGGTAGCAACTGCGGTTGGTTCTGCAGTCGATTGCATATTGGCTGCATTCTCTTCCGAAACAACGGTTGGTGTCAAGAACTCATCGTCAGCCTGACCGCCGTAATTTATGGCTGTTTCGTCCGTAACAACCCGCTGGGTTCTTGGACGTTGGTCGCGACGCTGGTTATTGTCTCGTAAATCCCGTTGATTGTTTGAGCCTTGACCCGCATCGTTGCGTTGCCGATTATCCCGTTGTCCATCTGGACGTAGGTTCCGCTGCTGATTTTGATCAGGGCGGGCGTTTCGATCTCTATCGTTACGAGGGGCGCCTTGTCGGAATGAACGATCGGTAGATGAATTTCCTTCGTCGCTATCGCGTCGGTTTTCGATCCGGTTCCGATTGGGTTGGGTAAATTGACCATTCCGCTGACCGGGCTCACGGTTAACGCGAGATTGCGGAACAGGCGTAGTTGTCTGTATAGGAGCGGCTGCTTCTGTTGCGACGGGCGTTTCCGCAGGTACACTTTCAGGAGTTGCCGGGGTGCTAATTTCAGGTGCAGGCGTTGGAGCCGTTTCTACTACCGGAGTAGGAACACTCTGCGCTACTTCCTGTGCTACGCTTGGTTTGGTTTCGACACGTTCACGTTTAATACGCTGGCGTGGCTGGGCACTCGGTGTGCTATTGGGCACAGGTGTAACCTCGACGGCGACAGGTTGGCTTTCCTGAACAGGAGCCGCATCAGCTACCGCAGCGGGCGCTTTAACACGTCGATTACGCTTCGGTGCTTCTTCAGGCTGAGCCGTTTCTTCAGGACCGGGACGTTCCGACTGTTGTTTTATAATTTCGTAAACCAGTTTTTCTTTTGTGAATTTGGCGATATTACGAATACCAAATTGCTCGGCAATTGGGTGAAGCTCGGAGAGAAGCTTCATGTCTAATTCTTCTTTCTTAAACATAGAGGTCAGGTTAGCGATAAACCTTGAAAGGACCGCCTGAGCGGTAAGGATATAAGTTGAGGATTGTTGATAGTAAGAAACCGCTGTTTTGATGGGCGCGTTAAGAGACCTGGTTGGTCTGGCTGTGGGGTTATTGATTAATAAACCAAACTAACCTCAACAAATTCAAGTGATTACGTATTGAAAAATAAACCAAAAATATAACTTGGAGTGATTGCCTGATCCAAACTTCACCGTCTGGTGGGGCCAGATGTAGTGTTTACTAAAAACGTTTGGAAAATGGCGGTTCGCCGTTGCGATTATCAGCTGTAGTTATGGGTTGTATCTATTTCTGAAGAACCCAAACCTGCCAACTAGATTGATGGTAACAAAGGTAATGTTTTGTTGCGGTATTATCAAGGAAACGTTATTCTGTCAGAAATGTTTCCTGAATATTGAATAAAAAAAGATTTTAATCGAAAGTTCATGCTTTTGTAACGGGCAATCATCATGCCGATTTGTTCTAGCTACACCATACGTTCAAAAGTTCTTTTGTGAGCGTCGGTTGTCATATACGATAGCCCTTGCTAATGGGGAAAGTGTGGCTACTGTCGTTAAAAAAACTTAAAACCTCAAGGCTGAATAAATTTTGTTCGCTACATGAGCGTTGCATTTTCAACTATGGATCGAACAGATACGTCCTATCATAATCTGCAAATTTCTCCAACCCTGGTTATCGACTGGGGGAATACCAGCCTCAAAGTCGGCTGGTTTGTTGGGTCGATGCTGGTTGAAACAGGTCGTTATGCTTCACCCGACGAGCTGGTTATTGCGCTTGCCAACCGCACCAGTGAGCATGTTTTGGTTTCGTCGACTAGCCGTCCTGCCGATGAAATTCGGACTCGATTAGTAGGATTACAGACTGATTTCTGGGTACTGGACAGCCAAACGCCCATACCCATACGCAAAGCATATGACACGCCCAACACCCTTGGAGCCGACCGGGTTGCAGCTGCCGTAGGTGCTATGACACTATTTCCGGATCAGGACTGTCTGATTCTGGATCTCGGAACCTGCCTAACTGCCGACCTGATTGATCGTGATGCTGTATTTCAGGGTGGGCTTATTTCGCCGGGTTTACATATGCGCTTTCGGGCCATGCATGAGCAAACGGCCCGTCTACCATTAGTTGACTCCGCTGAGGAGTGGCCTGACTTGACGGCTAAAAATACAAGAGCGGCCATGCAAAGTGGCGTGATGAACGGACTGGCCTTTGAACTGAACGGAATCATCGAAGTATATCGTCAGGAACGACCCGATATTAGGGTGATCCTTTGCGGTGGCGATGCTCCTGCCTTTGAAAGTCGTCTTAAACAGCCGATATTTGCAGTGCCCGAATTGGTGCTAACTGGATTGAATCGAATTTTACGCTATAATGTTGAGAATTTACAAGCGGATACGTCGGACGTTAACGCATAGTTTGCTGGCCGTTGCCGCAACATCGCCGATGGTATTGGCGCAAGGGTTGGGTAATTCACCCTATTCGTCTCTGGGTATCGGAGAAATGTACAGTCCAGGTAATGCGACCAATATGGGCATGGGCGGTGTGGGGATAAGTAATGCCAGCGGTTTCTATCTGAATCTTCAAAATCCTGCATTACTGGCTCAACGAAGACGCTTTACCGTTTTTGAAGTAGGTCTGATCGGAAAATCGGCGGGCCTTAGCCAGAACATCAGCAACACAGAACAGAGCCAAAATAATGTGGCCGGAAATCTGGGCTATCTGGCATTAGCATTTCCGGCTAGTTCCCGCTGGAACATGTCTTTAAGTTTAAAGCCGTATACGTTTGTTAATTACAATACCCAGGAAATTACCTCTGTACCAGGTACGCAATATGCGGCTGCCTATAACTACACAGGGCGTGGTGGCTTGAACAAAGCAACGTTTGCAAATGGCTATCGGATTACGAATAACTTCTATTTAGGTGCAGAAGCGTCATTCCTATTTGGTAACGTTACCAATTCTGCCGATTCGAGAGCAGTTACCAGTACGACCGATTTGTTGGTGACGCACTTAAATCGGGTCAACTATAGCGATGTTGTCTTTAAATTAGGCGGTGCCTGGCGTCCTAAACTAAACGATAAATGGACGCTTAATCTGGGAGCCACCTACGACCCCAAAGCGCGTATCAAAGCGCAGCAGACAGATATTTATCAACAAACATCCTTGTCTGGACTTGCCATTACTGCCCCCGATACAATTCGACTTAACTCAAACAGTAAAGCAACCTTGCCTCAGCAGATGCATTTTGGGATCAGTCTGGAAAAGGCGAATCAGTCATTACTAGTAGGCGTTGATGTTGGCCTTCAGAAGTGGAGCGAGTATCGTACCGCTGATAATAAAGCGGGCGGTCTGGTTGATGCAATGACGTTTGCCTCGGGGGTTGAGTACACGCCTAAACCGACTTCAAACCGTTATCGTGATCTGATCACCTACCGTGCAGGGTTCCAGTATAACCAAATGCCCTATAAAATAGGGGGCCAGGCCATTAATGATATTAATGGGAGTATCGGCCTTTCGCTACCATTAGGGTATAACCTGGTTAACCACATAACCTTAGCCTTGGTGGCGGGTCAGCGAGGTGTGCTGACGGCTAATCAAATTCGGGAGCGCTATGTGCAGATTGCATTGGGCTTCTCGTTGAACGACTGGTGGTTTATTAAGCGGGCTGTTGACTAAATGAAATGAATAATGAATAATGAAAAATGGAAAATGACGAGTAGGAAAATGATTTTGCTGGTGATAAGAAGCCAGTATCTTCGGAAATCTTTCTATTATTCATTACTCATTATTCATTGTTCATTAATACTCCTGGCCTGCGGAGAACGTAAGCAGATTAAAAAAGTAGAGCCCTATAGTGGTCCTATCGAAGAAATCAATGATGTAAAGCTGCTTTATAGTGAAGCCGCTTTACTAAAAGTGAAGCTGACAACGGCTAAACAACTCCGCTATCTTAACGAAAACCGACGTTACCCCAATCCTGTTAATATTTCGTTTTTTAACCCCATGGGCGATGAAATAACAACGATTCGCTCTGATTCTGGCCGTTACGATAAAGCGAAAGATATATATGTGGTGATGGGTAACGTTGTGGTCATTAACAAGCAAAAGCAGGAAAAACTCCTTACGCCTGAACTGACCTGGAGCCCTCCTTCGAAAAAGGTATATACGGATAAGCGGGTGACAATTCTGAGCCAACTGACGGGCGAAAAACTCTATGGAATGGGCTTAGATGCAAATCAGGATTTCTCCAAATACGCCATTCGGAAAGTAACCGGTGTTTTCAACGTACAAACCGGGATATAAAGTCGTTTTAAATAGATCTTTATAGATACTGTGAGATTCTGTTGATTCTATTCCAGTGGTTATCAAAAAAAAGAATCCATGGAATAGAATCAACAGAATCTCATAGCATCACTAGAATCTGTTTTGGTAACTGGGATCTACATTATTTACAAGCTTCCAGAATTGGCTTTACCGATTTGACATCTGTCAATTTGGTTTCGTTTCCCCACTCGTTGTAGATATACGTAGCTAACTCGGCAATTTCCAGGTCACTTAATTGTGGTTGCGGAGGCATTGGACGATTATAGGGCTTGCCATTCACCACTATAGGTCCCTGCTGACCGTAGCGCATCAAACAGATAACCTTGTTTTTGTCTTTCAGAAAATCTGATTTAGCAATTGGCGGATAAAGCGAAGCAAGCCCTTCGCCTTTGCTCTGGTGGCAATTGGCACAATTGTTTTTATAGATCAGAATCCCCTCCGTAATATATCGTTGCCGCTTTATTTCTTCTTCGCTTTGGCACGATACTAGGCCGATAAGAATACCAATAAAGCCGAAAAGGCTGGTGAGTCGAATCATGGTTTGTACTCGGCCAGAAGTCGAGTCATATCAGTCATTAATTTATCGACACCGGCTTCGGTTGTGCCATCGTAGATGCCTCGTATGTGTTTTTCCTTGTCGACCAAAATAAACGCACCGCTATGAATGACACCTCCGGGGGCTGTGCTATCTGCCTGCGCCGTAACCATATAACTACTTTGCCCGAGGTCGTAAATCTTGTCGCGGTCGCCAGTTACAAACAGCCATTGACGGCCTGTTACGCCTAAGTTTTGCGCAAACTCTTTCAGCACAGCCACCGAGTCGTGGGCTGGGTCGATGGTGTGCGATAACAACATGACATCTGGATTGCCCTTGAATTTCTCATAAACCCGCTTTAGTTGCACCTTCATTTTGGGACAAATGGTTGGACAACTGGTGAAAAAGAAATCGGCTACATAAATTTTATTGTCGAGTGTTCGGGCCGTTACCGTGTCGCCATATTGGCTAACGAACTTGAAATCTGGAATAGATTGATAAACGGAGTCGGTCTGCTCTTTCCCATTCACCATTTTGGTAACAGCTTCTCGCTGGCCTAGAATAGGCAGTTTATCCGTCGACGAATTGCCACAGCTCCATAGGAAAGCAACAAAGCCAATTATGGCAATCCAGGTCCTATTTTTTACCCAAAAACTGTTTGGCTTGCTCAATGCTGGTATTAACTTTTTTCTTGACATCCGTAATTTGATCTTTTTGTGCGGCCAGATAATTCAGCGCTTCGTCGGAAGAGAGTTTTGCGAGTGTATCGCCGTTGTATTGAGCCATCCAATTGTTCATGAGGCTATCAGCAACGAGCAAATCCTGGTTCAGACGAACAACTTGTGCTTTCTCCTCATCGACTCGTACGGTGGCTGCGGCTGAGCCATTGGCCTTCAGGCTGTCGAGCGATGTGCCACGCTGATTCAATTGTTTTTTCAATTTGACGAGATCGCCCATTACTTTAGGCATAATCTCATCATGAATGGCAAATACTTCGTTTTCTGCCTTTTTAACGGCCTCTTCGCCCGAATTACAGGACCAGAAAGAACCGCTAAGGGCAATTAAGATGGCAAGTGTCTGTGTAGTTTTGTTCATTTGGGGGGATTATTGTGTTGATATAGAATGTGTGACATAGGGTATAGGATATATTTTGGGAATCTATCTCATACATCCTATACCATACATCATTACTTTACTGTTGCGCGTTTTTTCAAGATTTCACGAGCATTTTTGAGGACACTCGCCGACGGGTTTTTACCACCAATCATTTGGGCGATTTCGTTGATGCGTTCGTCTAACGTTAGTTTTTTAATTCGACTAACCGTTTTATCGGACGAGTGGTCTTTGTAAACGAAATAATGCGCAGTGCCTTGGCCGGCTATCTGATGGAGATGAGTAATGGCAATAATCTGGTGACTGTGCGACATATCGTGCATCATATTGCCCATTTTAATGGCAATCTCGCCCGATACACCCGTATCAATCTCATCGAAAATAATTGTCGGTAGTGATCGTTTACTGGCCAGAATATATTTAATCGCCATCATCAATCGCGAAAATTCACCACCAGAAGCCACGTTTTTCAGTTGCTGGGGTTTCATGCCTTTGTTGGCACTGAACAGGAACGATATGGTATCGACACCCGTAAGGGTTGGTTTACTTGTTTCAGCCTGAATCTTTAACGATGCGTTTGGCATGCCCAAGTCTTGTAATAATGTGCCAATTTCCTGCTCGATAGGAGCAAGGACAGCTTGCCGGGAGGCCGACAAGGCTTCGGCAGAGATTTGCAATTGAGCGTATGCGGCTGAGGCTTGTGCTTTGGCTTCGCCAAGGGCATCGTCCAGGTTCAGCACTTTGCTCACTTTCTGGGCTAATTCGTTTCGTAAAGCAATCAAGGCTTGTACATCTTTAACCTGATGCTTGGTCTGGAGTTGATACAACAAATTCAGACGTTCACGAATAGTCTCCGCACGAACATCATCCACTTCTACCTGATCTTGCTCTGTGCTAATTTCATCGGCTAAATCACGTAGCTCAATCAGACTGCTTTGCGCCCGTTGCTGCAATTGTTCATACTGATCCGATAGCTTACTGATGTAGGCCAGATTACTAACCGCACCCTTTAAAAAATCAATGACAGATTGTTCGGTATTATCGAGGTATTCGTAGGCGAGTTGTAGTCGCTCCTTTATTTCCTCCGCATTCTCCAGGATCGTCAACTCTTGTTCGAGCGACTCCTGCTCATCGGGTTGTAGTTGGGCTTTGGCTAATTCTTCGTACAGAAAATTATTGTAATCAAACTCTTTTCGCATAGACGCGGCCTCCGATTGCAACTGATCGTAAGCAGCCTTCTTCGTGCGATAAGTTTGATATTCAGTGCGATAGGTGCGTAATAAATTGTCGTTCTGGGCGTACGTATCCACAATTTCCAGTTGATACTCATTCGACCCAAGTAGAACAGAATCGTGTTGTGAGTGAATGTCCATCATCTGGCTTGTTACCCGACGGAGGGTTTCCAGGTTGACAGGTGTATCGTTGACGAATGCTCTTGATTTGCCACTCACACTAATTTCCCGACGAACAATGCAGGTAGTGGAATAATCTAATTCTTCCTCATCAAAAATACGTTCAATGGCGTAACCAGTTACGCCAAATGTACCTTCAATAACACATTTCCGTTCAGGATTATATAAAACGCGGGTGTCGGCTCGGTTACCTAACAGCAACCCAATGGCGCCTAGCATGATTGATTTTCCGGCTCCTGTTTCGCCCGTGATTATATTCAGCTCACGGTCGGGCATGAGTTCGAGTTCGTCAATCAGGGCATAGTTTTTTATTAGTAAATGCGATAACAAAATCAGAAACAGTTAACAGTGAGCAGGTATCCTTATTGAGTGAGCAAGCACTGGAATTAAGCTACAAAATTGGCTAAGCAGCCATACATAAGTAACAGGAATAGTGGTCGTTGTTGTTCGCTCACTGAATTAATTTTCGGTAATTTTCTGTCTTGGCCGGGTCCAGATACGAAAGTAAATCGAAGGCTTTCTGACGCTCGGTAGGTGTTCCTTCGAATAGAATATTATAGAGTTCCTGCGACTTAGCATCAAAAAACGAATTGATTAATACCGAATTGGGCATTTGAAGGCCAATGGTACGAATCGTTGCCAGTAAATCGAGGATCTGTTTTCGTACCTGTACGGGGTTGCCTGCAAACATATCTAATCCTAAGCGGTGGTAGGTATACATGCCATCGCGAAAAGGAATTAATTGCTGATTCTGAAGATTCTCGATGAGCCAATACCGGTTACGTCGGTCACCCCCAGCTTGCCAGGCCCCATTGGATGATCCCTGCTGGGCCAGATTCGTAATGCTATAAGCTTTTTGTATAAACTGACTCCCGCCTTCTTTGCTAAATGTGTCGTAATCAACGGCCAAAATGACATTGGCATAGTAAGCCAGTAACGAAGTCAGGTCGTCTGAGAATTGATTTTCCCGAAAATAGACCGGCGTTGTTGGCAGGTAAACAAAGTTGAAGGCTCGGTCTACGTAGCTGAAAATGGTCGTTTCGTAGTTGGTACCATAAACCGGACGGGTGACAACAATTTGGGCCGTGGCTTCGAATACTCCCTGTGATAATGATTTCACCAGGTTAATGTTCATGGAGCAGTTAATACGCTCGTTAACGGCAAACTGTTCGTTACTCCAGCGCCGGTTGTTCATAAACTCCGTGATGATGCCCTTCAACTGGCTTACGTAGGCAAAATCTGTTTTCTGCTGGGCAAACAACTGATCAGAGTTAATCGTCACCTGACAATTCAACTCTTGTGCCTGAGAAAAGGCAGCAAAAAAGAGTAGCAGAAATAGAGTATGTACCGTTCGCATCCGTAATAATTTGCTATATAAATTATGCCTTTTCTCTGTCATAAACAAATGATAAAGATAGCATTATGTTTAAGTAAGGCTTTGCAGCGGGTTGAGCTTTCTGACAACTAAGTTCACCAAATCCTGTGCCACGTCATCTTTCGATTTTAGCGCAAATTCGTGTGTTTGACCCCCTTTGTCAATAACGGTGATTTTATTCGTATCGTGTCCAAAACCAGCCCCGGCATCGCGTAATGAATTTAACACAATCCAGTCCAGATTCTTTGATTGAAGTTTCTTTATTGCATTTTCATACTCATTATCTGTCTCCAGGGCGAATCCCATGATCAATTGATTGGGTTGTTTCTGGCTTCCGAGCGTGGCAGCAATGTCGGTGGTTTTAGTGAGTTCGAGGGAAAAGAAGGTTTCTTTTTTCTTGATTTTCCGATCGGCAGGGTGAGCTGGTGTATAATCGGCAACAGCCGCGCTCAGCACAACGATGTCGGCTTCACCGAACGCTAGTTGTGCGGCTTCAAACATCTCCTGAGCTGATCGAACCTGAATTCGCTGGATGCCTGGATGAGCGATTGATAAGCTAGTAGGTCCACTGACTAACGTAACAATGGCTCCGGCCTTCGCAAACGCATTGGCAATGGCATATCCCATTTTGCCGGTCGAATGATTACTAATGTAGCGAACGGGATCGATGGGCTCCTGGGTAGGCCCCGCTGTGATTAAAACACGTTTCCCCGCTAAATTTCCTATTGCTTGAGGGTTGTCTTTTTTCTCAAAAAACTCGTGGAGCAATTGGACAATCGTTTCGGGTTCAGCGAGTCGGCCTTCTCCAATTAGGCCACTGGCTAATTCGCCGTGTTCAGCCTGGATAATGTGATTGCCAAACGATTCGAGTCGACGCAGGTTTTCGACTGTTGTTGGGTGACGGTACATGTCGACATCCATAGCAGGCGCGAAAAATACCGGGCATCGAGCAGACAGGTAAACCGCTGACAATAGGTTATTGCATAAACCTGTTGCGCAACGAGCCAACGTATTTGCCGAAGCGGGCGCGATAACAATCGCATCTGCCCACAAACCCAGCTCGACATGATTATTCCAGCTACCATTACCTGAGTTACCCGATTCGGAGGATACAAAGGTCGACAAAGCCGGACGCTTCGATAAGGTAGCGAGAGTCAACGGGGTAATAAAAGCTTGGGCTGCTTCGGTCATAACAACCTGAACTTCGGCTCCTGCCTTAACAAGCAGGCGAACTAACAGGGCCGATTTATAGGCTGAAATACTGCCTGTTACACCGACAAGGATATGTTTCCCTGCTATTGACATGGATTTAGGAAGTCGATAGGCAAGAGTCTCTTAGTCATTAACTTCCCAATAAAATAGGGGTGTCGTGTTATTGACTAGTACTTGTCCAATTTAGTTTCTAGAGATTCTTGGGATTCTATTGCTCTGATAATCACCATTGATTAAATCGAAAGAATCTATAGAATCCTCTAGAATCTATGCTGTCAAAGCACTAGTTACTATTGAGCATTGCCTAATTTAAACACTAAAAACCGCACGGTAAATTCACCGTGCGGTCCTGAAAATAGAAAACGGAGCGAGCTTATTGCTGAGCTTCGTCGTTAGAACGCCAGTAAACTTTGCCTTCCAGAAATTCATCCGTAGCAATCGAAGTTGGCTTCGGCATGCGCTCGTAGAATTTCGAGATTTCAATTTGTTCGCGGTTTTCGAAAACCTCTTCGAGGTTGTCTACTGCCGAAACAAACTCGGAAAGTTTGTTGCTTAACTCTTCTTTATTTTTGGTGGCAATCTGCCGGGCACGTTTAGAGATGATCGAAACCGATTCGTATAAGTTGCCCGTTTGAGCGGCAATCTTATCGTTATTTCGGGTAATGATGGATTGATTTGTGGCCATGTTTTGATTTATGATTTAATAATTACGAGCCGGGCCGCCGGAGCGGTACGATTTCAAATTACATTCCTGGGCTAGCCATAATTCGTAATTCGTAAATCGCAAACCGTAATTCAATTTGCGGCTGTCACTTTTGCCGGAAGATTCTTAAGCTTTTCTTTTTCCTTTTCACGTGCCTGTTCTGCCTTATCCAACCGATCAATTTCTTTCTGGCTGGTCTCGAACATTTTCTCTGACTGCTTCAGGTACTTGCTATTCGGATACTTATCAATGAATGCCTGGTGATAACTAATTGCTTCCTGATAACGTTCCTTTTGCTTGTTTTCCAAACTATTTTGAGCCAGGCTGAATTCTGCATCGACTTTCAAAAACGCCAACTCCTCATTGTATTCAGAATCAGGAAATTCTTTCTGGAAATTGTTAATGGCAATTACCGACGATTTATACGAAGCAATGTTAAAGCCGCTGGTTTTATAATAAAGCTTGGCTTTTTCGTAGGCTTTGCGTTCCAACTTACCGCGCAACTCCAGAATCTGCTTCGTGGCATCGTCACGATATTTGCTATCAGGGTACGCGTTGATGAAATCCTGTAAGGCTGAGGTTGCTGTCAGTGTGTTCGATTGATCAAGATTAAAGGAAGGCGTATCGCGATAGAGCGAGTAGGCATACATATACATAGCCTCCTGAGCATAATCTGACCGGGCAAACGTTTCATAGAACTTCTTAAACAGCGTTGAGCTTAATAAATATTGCCCTTGATGAAACTGTGTATAGGCGTAATAAAACTGAGCCATTTCAGACTCATTACTGCCTTTCAGTACAGGAATTAGTTCTTCAAACAGGAGTCCAGCGCGGTACCAGTCTCCTTTTTTATAATAAGCAATAGCTCCTTTGTACTTAGCATCATCGCTACCACTTTTCTGCAATTTTGAGAATGGGCTACACGAACCCAGTAAAAATACTACCCCAATTCCCAGCAGAATCTTACCCAAATGACGTTGTTGCATATGCTTGCAAAGATACAAAAAAAATACAGGCTACACCGTTTTAACGACGACGCAGCCTGTGATAGTGCTGAAAATAAACAGTAAATAAGGCTGTTTAAACTATTTTAACAAATCAGGCCGGGCTCTTACTGATGGCGAACAAGCAAGCGTTTAGTCGCTACTTTCTTCCCATCAACGGTGAGCTGATAGAGATAATACCCTGTATCTAACGGGCGGGTAATAATCCGAACTTTGCGATCATTACGATCTAGTTCTATCTGCTCATACCCAGCTACAGGTGTTCCCAATATATTCAGGAGAACCAACTTCGCTTCCGTAGCCGAACCGCTGAACTGATAGTCTAACTCAGCTACATCATCGGCTGGGTTAGGGTAGGCGTTTGAAATCCATAGCTTATCGTTGGAAAACAGGCGATTATCGGTTTTGCCTTCCTGAGCAGGGGCTGATCGTAGTTCGGTAGCCTGAGCCGACACTTCTGCCGACGACGCACGGGCAGTTGGCTTAGAGCCTGCATTCGGTAGCAACAGGGATCGGTAATGTTCGTTGATCGCCGAGTTTTTATTGAGCGTTATTGACCGATCAAGTCCCGACAACGTCGGATTAGGCATGATCGAAAACCGTTGAGACGGTAGTCGAGATGCACTTGTTTTTTGTGGCGATGACGTTCGGCCCAGTTCGAGTCGGCTCCCTTTCCGGACATCCGTATCCCGCTGAGCGACCTGCGCTCGGAGCGGGATAGTTGCCGTTAGCAAGCCCGTCAATACACCAATAAGTATAAATTTCTTCATGTAAGTCTATTCAGGTACACACCTATTCACCACAAACCTATTCAGCTTAAAAGACAAAGTCAACTCACTATTGTCTAAAAAATTGTTAAAAAGCTTAATTATTAACTTTTCGAACCAATTTTTGAGCCAAAGGTTTGTTTTGGCCCTTCTTTTTTAATGGTTTTTTCACGGCTGGTTTTTCTGTTGGCGGAGTTTCGAGCCATAAAACCTGCCCCTTGGTAGGCTTTTCTGCTTCGCGCCACCGAAAACCATCCAACTCTTTCGTCTCACCAGTTATTTCCTTGGGTGGAATTAGTTGAGAATCCGGGTGACCGTAAAATCGAATTCGACCAACTTTGTTATCGGTGAATTCGATGTTCATCCGACTACATTCAACGTGATTCAACCCAATTAATTTATTTTTCTCATTCAGGGCATAATAGATACTCTGCCCATTCCCATCAACAATAACCCGTTCCAATGTGGTCTGTTCCTGCAGTCGAACTGAATCGGGTGTTGTTGATTCGTTTTTTCTAGTCGATACGCCTTTTGGTAGGGTATTCGTTGCAGATGCTACTGCATTTTTGATTGTATTTGTCTGCGCGTTTCGTTTTTTGTTTGGCTGTACTTCATTGGAAGCCACCGAAATAGTGTCTGGATTTACCAGTTTTGTAGCAAAATAAGCGGTAATGGTACGTCCCTTAACCTGATTGAAATTTTTAAGCGTATCGAGCGAAATGACAAATGATTTTGCTTTCAAATACATCGTATGAATCCGATTGTTTTTGAGCAAAACGGTCATCGAATCGGCCTCCATCTGGTACTTATTTTGGCTCCAGAGAATGGGTTTTTTATAAAAATAAATTGTCGAATCGGCCATGTCATAAATGAGCGAATCGCATTTACTTTGCATGTCTGATTTATAGACAAAAACATTTTTTTGACCCAACAGCCTACGGGTGTTGGTTACTTTATTATCGAAAGAAAATAAAGTATCTGCTCGCAAATAGAGGGTATCATTTGTTGCTTCGTTCGCGAGACTTTTAGCAACCGCATGGCCCGTAACCCGCGAGATGCCTGCTTTTCCATTATAGCGAACATGATCGCCCAGAATGACGGCTTTACGGTCTTTAGCAACCATAATTACCTTGCCTTTGGCAATGCCTAGTTCAGATACGTTGTCGTAATAAAGGGAATCGCCAGTGAGCCGATATTTAGGTGTTTCGACAGTTGCCCGGCGCTGGAAATTCGAGATGCCCGTTATGGTGTTGTATTGACCTGCAATGGCTGTCAGAACACCATCTTTGTTCTTGATACGGGTTGGCCCCTGAAATGTGGCCAGTCGGGTGAGCGAATTATAAAGCAGCGAATCGCCAGTGAGCGTACCTTTGGTATTTACTAAACGAACATTCCGGCGAAATGTAGAGAGCTTGGTTCGGGTATCATAGTAGCCTTCGAGGCTGGTCAATACGTTTTCTTTATCGACAATACGACCGGGGACAGGGTAGTGCGCAATACCCGATACCATATCGTAATCGAGTTGAGCGGTGGTTAAGGTCATTTTGCGGTCGCGCATGACAACGTGCCCCCGCATATTTGCCTGGCGGGTGTTACCGTAATAAAACATGGTGTCGCCCCGCACATTGATCGTGTCGCCCTGAACCAGCCGAACGTTGCCGTAGGCTTCAATTACGTTAGTCGTCACGTTCTGGATCGCAAGGTTGCAGTACATCAATACACCTTTGTGCCGCAACCGAACGTTATTATGCAACTTTCGAACGACCTGACCAGGTATATTAAGCACAACCAGACTATCTGCGTGGAATAGCTCGACTTTATCGCCAGGACCGGCAGCCGCAGGCGCTCCGCCTACCTGAGCGAGCGCATCGGTAGAAGAGACCACTAAAAAAAGCCAGATAAAAGCGAATAAAATGCGAGAAAATAAACGAATCATAAGACAAAACTACGGCTTTGGGCCGACACCGGATGTTAGAGCAGCGTTTTTTAGCATTTATTAACGACAATCAGCTGTTCGGCTCCAATGATCGTGTGTTGTTAGCAATTAGTGGTGGTATTGACTCGATGGTGATGGCCGAATTGTTTCACCGAATTAACCAACCAGTTGCAATAGCCCACGTTAATTTTGGATTACGAGGGGCAGAATCTGAGGCTGATGCCCTTTTTGTCCAGAACAAGGCCGAACAGTATGGGGTTCCGTTTCATTGCACTCGTTTCGACACCAGAGCTGTGGCTGCCGAACGTGGTATTTCGATCCAAATGGCTGCTCGTGAATTGCGGTATACCTGGTTTGCGCAACTTCTCGACGAATATAAATACGCTTGTCTGGCCACAGCCCATCATCTGAACGATACGCTGGAAACCCTGCTGCTTAATCTGACACGAGGCACGGGGTTAGCTGGCCTACATGGTATTGCCAGCAATCAGAATGGCATTGTGCGGCCATTGCTATTTGCGACTCGCCCTCAGTTAGTTACTTACGCCGATGAACGAGAGTTGCTTTACCGAGAAGATAGTTCGAACAGCGACCATAAGTACGCACGTAATCGGATTCGGCATCATGTTGTTCCTGTATTGACGAGCCTGAACCCCGGTTTATGGCAAACGTTGCCCCGCACTATTGAGCGCCTGAGAGCTGCCGAAACATTAATGCAGGCTGAGCTTGAGCGATCCTGGCAGCAAACGGCCGTAGTGAAGGGGCCGCAGATTAGTTTGCCTACAGCTAAGTTACAGGCTTTACCGGAACTTGATTTTCGACTGGCAAATTGGCTGAAACCATTTGGCTTTACGGATGATCAGGCAAATCAGATCGCAAACGCTTTAAATCGACCCGTTGGGCAAGTTTTTCAATCAACAACGCATCGGATTAGTCACGAACGCGACGGGCTGTTACTCGAACCATTGCCATCGCGGCTATATCCCGAGATTACATTAACTGACTTAACGAGTGGCCTCGTGGAAGTAGGGCGCGCCTTTTCGCTGACCATCGACGAAATTGAAAAATCACCCGACTTTCGTCCTCCTGCTGATTCCGCCATCGCTTGCCTGGATGCGGATAAATTACAACTTCCGCTGACCATTCGCCCCTGGCGACAGGGTGACCGTTTTCGGCCGCTTGGGTTGAATGGCCATAAATTAGTCAGTGATTTATTGAACGATTTGAAACTGAGTCGGACTGAGCGTGAACAAACGGCAGTACTGCTCTCTGGCGATCAAATTGCGTGGGTCATTGGGTACCGTATCGACCATCGGTTTCGGGTGCAGGCAGAAACTAAACGAATAGGCCGATTTTTGTTGAATTCAAAAGCTGATTCCACGCTTGAATAGCTATTCGGAAAATTGTATTTTAGTGTGATAAAACGCGGCTCATGTGCATTTAGAACTGATCTTAAACTGGATTTTATAAAATTGGCATCCTATTTGATATGTTTCCGGCGAGACTAACTCACTAATACCATGAACCGAATTGTACGAGTCCTACTACTAACAGGACTAGCCTTCTGGAGTCTGAATGCCCAGGCACAAAGTGCACGGCTACGAGCGGCTAATAAGCAATTTGATAATTTTAGCTATGTAAGCGCAGTACGGGCATACGAAGAGTTTTTACGGGTCGATAAAAAGAAAGATCCCGCCGAAACTCGCGATGCCCTGATTAAGCTTGGCTATAGCTATCGTAAGTTGCAGGATACCCGAAATGCCGAGCGTGTGTATGGCGAACTGGTTAAATCATATACTGATTTAGACAGCGAAGTCTACCTCTATTATGCACAATCGTTGGCGGCTAATGGTAAGTACCGGGAGTCGCAGAAAATGTATAGTCAGTATGGCGAAAAACAGGGTCAGGATCTACGTGGACGCCGATTTACAGTGTCTTATATGGATATGAGCCGGTTCTATCAGGACTCATCATCGTACCGAATGTACAACCTGCCAATCAACTCTCGTCAGGCCGATTTTAGCCCGATGTACTATAAGGGTGGAATTGTTTTCGTGTCCGCGCGTGATGAGTCGGGCGTAGTGAAGCGGGTGTTCAACTGGAACCAGACTCCGTTCCTGGATCTCTATTTTCATCCAGATACAAACCAGCTTCGAGTGCCGGGTGCCGATCTGAATCGCTCAGTTAACTCTTCCGTTTTGGGTGGTGGTAGCGATGTAAAAGCAGGAAATACAGAAGTTGCTGCCGATGCACAACCCTTGTCGAAAGCCGAAATTTTTAGCCGTACACTCAATACCAAATACCACGAGGGGCCAATGACCTTCACGAAGGATCAAAACTTTATCGTCTTTACCCGAAACAATACAAGTAAGGGAAAAGCCGGTAAAAGCTCGGATGGTGTAAAAAAATTGAAATTGTACTCTTCCGTGAACAAGAATGGGAAGTGGGTTGATATCCAGGAGGTACCATTCAACAGTAGCGAATACTCTGTCGGTCATCCCGCATTCTCGGCTGACAACACGAAAATGTACTTTGCTTCGGACATGCCTGGCGGTTATGGTGGCACAGATATTTACGTAGTCGAATTTAACAACGGTCAGTGGGGAACGCCCGTAAATATGGGCAAGGAAATCAATACGGAAGGTAACGAAATGTTCCCATACGCTACAGAGGGTGATGACTTGTACTTCTCATCCGACGGACATGAAGGTCTGGGTGGCTTGGATGTATTTGTGGCCGAACTAAAAGACGGTATCGCCTACAAAGGCGTTCAAAATGTAGGCGCACCGATCAACTCCGAAAAAGATGACTTTGGCTTCATTACAGATAAAAACCGCACAACAGGTTTTGTGAGTAGCAACCGTAAAAAAGGGGTAAGCGACGATGATATCTATTCGTTCCGACGGACTTGTAAACAGTTGAACATTTTGGTATATGACGCCAAAACCAATGTGCCACTCGAAAATGCTGACGTTCGGATTTTACGGAATGGTGTCAATCAGGATCTTCGGTTGACTAATGTACAGGGCCGCACGGATTTGTGTGTGGATTCGAATACCGAATATGAATTCAAAGCGATCAAGGAAGGTTATGCCATGAACAGCGTTCGCTTCTCAACTTTGACCCAATCACCAAAACCCGTGATGAATGTATCGATTTATCTGGAGAGATCGGAAAACACGTTGGTGAAGGGCGTTATCAAAACCGAGGTGAACCAGCAGCCTGCAAATGGCGTGAAAGTTACGCTGCGGAACGAGAAAGACAAATCGGAGCAAACGGTAACGACTGGTCCTGATGGTGGCTACGAATTCGATGTAAAGCCGAATGCGCCTTATACGATTACGGCTCAAAAAGATCGCTATGCAACTAAAAGAGCCCAGTATGGCAAAACGAAGCGCAAGTCGAAAGTTGTTACCGATTCGCTGGGTTTATATGGCGTAGGCGATGTGTTCCAACTCAAGAACATTTACTACGACCTGAACAAGTTCTTTATTCGGGCCGATGCGGCACATGAGCTTGATCACGTACTGGCAATTCTGAAAGAATATCCACAAATGCAGATTGAGTTACGTTCGCATACCGATGCTCGTGCTACCGATGCGTACAATATTCGCCTGTCGGAGAGCCGTGCCCGTGCTGCAATGGATTATTTAGTAGCAAGAGGGATTCCGGCTAATCGATTAGTGGCGCGTGGCTATGGGGAGTCAGAAATTTTGAACGGCTGCGTTGATGGGGTGAATTGCACGGAAAGCGAACACCAGCAAAATCGCCGGACAGAGTTTAAAGTCTTAGCTGTGCAGTAAGAAACATAATCAATAAAAAAGTAAAAGCGGCCCGTTTTTCAACGGGCCGCTTTTACTTTTTTAGAAAATCACTTACGATTGTTTAACATGTTTCTTATGCACCGCTGACGTCGTGGTTTTAGACTTCATTGATGGTGTCGTGGTTTTCTTCACCGTTGTGGTTTTCGATACGGGTTTGTCTTGCGAAGGTGTATTAGCAAACGTGCTATTGAGGCAAAGAGCGGCTACTACGAAAGCAGCCAAGATGGATTTTTTCATGAGCTTACGAATGGTTTTAGTACAAAGCGCACCTTTTGAGTGAACTTCCTGAATGAAAGTTCGACTCCTAGTCTGAAGAGCCGATGAATGATAACTTAAAAGGGAGTTAAACTGTTATCACACGCACCGTAACTGATAGCTGCCCTACATGCCGCATCGTGTGTTCGGCGGAGTGTGTTAGTAGGCCAATTACGGTTGAGGGCAATTGCGCTCTCCCAACCCCGCGTACATCAGTCAGGGTTTGTTCGTCGGTACTTCGAAGTTGATCAATGGCTTTTTCAATCTGCTTACTAAACAAATCAACTAATTCCTGGACAGAAAGCGATGTGTTCTCGGGTTTGCCTTCTGAAGCTAAGAAGGCCAGCTGATCAGCTGAAAGAGTTTCTTGTCGCGCATACGTGAAGAGCCGATCCAGTACGCCTGTCAGATGTTGCAGATGAAAACCAACCGACGCTACGTTCGCAGGTCGTTCCCAAAGTAAATGTTCTGGAAAATTCTGCATCAATGCGTTTACTTCTTCGCGAGCTTGCATTAACGCATGCGCTATGGGCTGAACCAGTGGTGGTATATCGAGTAGGGGGCCACGGAGCCAGACTTCACGCGTTTCAATTGGAGGTTGCATAGGTGTACTTACTTAAGCGGGTCTACGAATAGAGCAACAGTTAGCAAAATAGGGGCAAAAAATTTATTTACGACGACTTTCCTTTTCGTAGGTACGCCTATATAGCTAAACAACGTCTGATAGTCTCACCAATTAAACGCCTATTATATGCGACTCAACTTTAGTTTTTGGCTTAGTGCATTAGCGCTCTTTGTGACACTAACTTCCTGCATAGATCATCGGGTTCCGGCAACCCAACAGTTCCGAATCAAGAAAGTTAGAACAACATACGTGGATGCCAACGCGATAGGAACAACAACTACGTACAATTATGATGGTAGTGGTCGGTTAGTTAGCTATGTTGGTTACTACGGCAATCCTACACTTCCTAATGACTCGACAAGCATAAACTATGATGCACAGGGAAGAATAGCAACCATCGTGCATGCAGGTTGGAGTGCTTATAAAAAAATATGGAATCCCTCCGTAAGCTATTCCTATGAGTATGACGTGAGCGGGAATATCAGTACCGTAAACGAATACTTCATTAACGTTCCGCCGAATTCCCCATCATTGGTGAAGAAGTTTCAGTTAGCGTATGACGGTACTAAATTTCCCGTTAAAGTAATAAGTGATTTTTGGGACATTGGCGGATTTAAATTGGGGCAGTCGTTAGAGCAATACACCTATGCGGGAGGAAATATTGTCAAAGTAGAAAAAAGTGGAAACCAATCTGCGAATGGCACGTCGACCTTTCAATATGACGACAAGCCCAATCCTTATTACGGGTTAATTACTGGCGAGCCTGACATCCGTATTTTCAGTAAGAATAATGCCGTTACAAGCGATAAGCAATACACTTACGACTCGAATGGCTTGTTGACGAAGGTTGTTACAACCAAAGCCACAACGGAATATGAATACGAAACCTACTAAGTTTTAGGTCGCAAAAGTAGAATTGGGTCTGAAATGTAAACACACGCTTACGTTTCAGACCCAATTAGTAGTATCGCTTAGAATGAAAAGAGAATGTCTTACTTAAATCACCGTTCCGCCGTCGGCATAGAACAGGCTCCCGGTGCTATACGATGAAGCATCTGAGGCTAGAAAGAGCGCCAATGGGCTGATTTCGTCGGTGGTCCCCATACGAGCAATGGGAATATGTTTGGTGAAGCGAGCCAGCGTTTTTTCGTCCTGCCAGAGTGCCTGACTGAACTTGGTTTTAATCAGTCCGGGACAAATGGCATTTACGCGAATCCCGTCAGTGCCCCATTCCTTCGCCAGCACTTTGGTAAGCATATTCAAGGACGCTTTGCTGACGCTGTACATGCCCAGGCCTGGGTCGGGTGTGTGACCTGCAATACTGCTGATCATGATAATACTGCCACCGCCACGGGCTTTCATGCTTGGATAGCAGAGTTTGCTCAGTTCAAAAGGAGCCTTTACGTTGGCCTGCATGATTTTATCGAAAGCCGCGCCGTCGCAATCGAGCGAAGGACCGAAAACAGGGTTTGACGCTGCGTTGTTGACCAGAATATCAATGCCGCCATAGGTTGCAATCGTCTTGTCGACTAGCTGCTGAAGCTGGACCATATCACCTACGTGGGCCGCAATGCCGGTTGCCTCGCCCCCTTGTGATTTGATGTCGTTGGCGAGGGCATCACAGGCATCTTGTTTACGACTGCTGATCACAACCTTAGCCCCAAACCGGGCAAACACACGGGCTATGTCTTCACCAATGCCTTTGCTGGCTCCGGTAATGATGGCAACCTTTCCTGTTAGGTCAAAAAAGGATTTTTCGGTAGAGGGTATGTCTTTCATAAAGGTTTAGGTTTGAGGTATTCGGTTTACGGTGACCCGGCTAGCGACAAACCACCGTAAACCGAATACCTCAAACCAAATACCATTTTTACTTTTCAAAGAAGCAAACCGAGCCACCGACCCAGTCTTTGTTTTTGTTGAAGTTAACGCCAATCATTTCGCCCCGGCTCAGGCGACTAAGGTTTGTAATCAGCGTTGGTTTTGGGTCTTCTTTAGGCCAGATAAACAGCATTCGAATCTCACACTTCACCAAACCATCCGGCGACTGAATAACGGGTTCGTATTTCACCTTCCGCTGAAGCAGATACCCATCGCGCTGATCGGCTGGAATGGCATCGAGATCGGCCGTGGTGATGGTTAGTTTAACCCCGCTACCAGCAAAAGAGAACAGCGGTTTTAGTACGTAATTTTCTAAATCGGCCGGATATTCACTCAAATCCGACAGATAATAACTGGCTGGAACATACGGACTTTTCAGCAAGGGCAATGTGTACTTGCTTATACGGAAAAACCAGTTCGGATGGCCAACCCACTCAACATCAACGTCGTCGGTGAGGTGAAAATCAGTATTTAAATCCGGGAAATTTTGTAAATCATCAAAAATCAGGCGGTTGTAAATGCGTTTGATTCGTATTTGCCGACCGTCTTTTTCGTAAAACAGCGCACAACCTTCCTTACGAATCTTAGTCAGGCAGACAGGTGCAACGCCCAGCGCCTGTTCGGTCAGGACAAAGTCAATGCGTGTTTTTTGCTTTTCGGGATAAATTTCCAGCAAAATGACTTCTTCGGGCAGGCAATCACCCACGATCATTTGACGGAGTTGTTCCAGATATTCCGCATTCGTATCAATAGTGAACAAATGTGATAAATTATCAGGAATTGGGTAAATCGTACGGAACAGATTAGCTACATAAGGCTGAAACCCATAGAGTGACGGGAAGCCCTGTAGTTCAATAAGTTGGGGCGTCAGCTCACCCTGTTCATCTTTACAAACGGCAAAATCGACCGCCAGAAACTGGGTATGTTCATCTTCGTTCGGTACTTCCTGACCAGCTGGGATGGCTTTTTCAGTCAGCTTTTTGAAGTCATCGCGGGTAATAACACTGACAATATCATCACAAGCTTGCAGTAGTTTGTCTGTCAGTACTTTTGGGACAAAAACAGGCGTTTCTGCTACGCGAAAATCGAGCTGGTCGGGCAGATCAGCATTTATTTTATCCAAAAAAGCCCGGTAAGTTTCCGGGCTAAAAGCTTGGTTGAAAGTTTCTCGAACGGATTGTATCATAGATTTTTTATGACAGGCTTAATTCTGTTCTATAAACTGTTCGGTCAGGTCCAATGCCTGAATGGCTTGACTTAAAAAGCTGGGTAGAATAACCGACTCGGTGAGCGCAATTTTATCGGGGTCCTGTAAATAGGCCACCATGTCGTTGTACTTCTCCTGACCGAAATTCGAGATGATATGATTACGCTTTTCGTCTTGTAGAAAATACCGTAACATCCCCTGATTATCGGCTTCGGGGTGAAATTGCGTACCAATAATTTCAGTCGAAAAACGAATAGCCATTACCGCGCGATCAAGCAGAACGTGCGGGCGGATTTTTTCGAGACACAAAATTGTGGCTCCCATTTCGTCCAGACGTTCAGTATTTGGTTCTGTAATCTGGTAGTCTCGTGAATCAACCGCATAAAATGGATCAGGTAAACCCTCAAAAAGCGGCTCTTCTGCTCCCTCATCGGTTTTATGAACCGGGAAAATACCAAACGAAGTAGACCGGCGCCGACTTAGTAAGCCTAAGTCAAGATGGCGAACTACTAATTGGAACGAGTGGCAAATCAGGAAAACAAACTTTTTGCGATCGTTATGCTTGTTCCAATCCAGAATCTGGTCAATCAGATCGAAATAACGAGCTTCCCATTCTTCTGATGACGCTAATGGACTACCTGGCCCCCCCGACGAAATGTAGATATCGTACTCTAAATCAGGAATTTCGTTTTTTGATCGGACATCGAATATATCATAACTGAGTTCATCCTGCGTATGCCCCTGCATGTTCCGAATCTGTTGTAGAATACAACGCATACCTTCGTTGGCATGATTGTTATTCATATCCAGAACGGCAATTTTTACTAAATTCATAGGTTGTAGTTACGGCTAATTGTTGATGATAGTCGTTCGAAAAATAACTGTCAGATACCCAAAGAAGTTTCTTCGATAATATAATCCATAACGCTCTTAAAGCTATTTGTCTCTTGAAAAACAGCCAGTTGACGGTCGGCACCAGTACCCATTTCGAGGATTCTGAGCACGTATTCGCATTCTTCGCGGCTGCCAAGCTCGTCTACAACGTCGTCGATAAAACTTAGTAATTCGTGAATCAACTGGTGGGTGGGAACCTCTTCCTGCTTGCCAAAATCAATCAGTTTTCCTTCGATACCATATCGCGCAGCCCGCCATTTGTTTTCGTTGATCAGGATGCGCCGGTAGGGGCGGAAGTTCAGATTTTGCTTGTGAAGCTTATAAATCTTGGCCACCAGCGCCTGCATGATAGCCGCCAAACAAATGGTTTCATCGATACGCATCGGCACGTCACAAATGCGGAACTCAATGGTATCGAAGAAGGGGTGTAAGCGAATATCCCACCAGATTTTCTTCCCGTTGTCGATACAACCCGTTTTTATCAGCAGGTTGATGTATTCGTCATACTCAGCCGCCGACGAGAAAAAGTCAGGAATACCTGTACGTGGAAACTTGTCGAATACTTTGGAGCGATACGACTTGAAACCAGTATTCCGACCTCTCCAGAATGGTGAATTGGTGGAGAGCGCGTAAATGTGGGGCAGAAAATACCGTACGGCATTCATGATCTGAATACCCTCATTCCGACTTTCGATGCCAACGTGGACGTGTAAACCAAAAATGAGGTTTGAGCGGGCCACATCGCGCATTTCTTCAATTAGTCGATCGTAGCGTTCGTTGGGAGTAATAAGCTGCTCCTGCCAATCTGAAAACGGGTGCGTTCCAGCAGCCGCTATTTTCAGATTCTGTTTTTCGGCCAGTTCGATAATCATCTTGCGGAGATACGTAACTTCCTGGCGTGCTTCCTGAATATTGGTGCAGATATTAGTGCCTACTTCAACCACCGCCTGGTGCATTTCGGCCTTTACGCGCTCCTGGAGAACTATTTGACCACCGTCAACGATCTTCGACATGTGCGAACGAAGCTCGCCCGTGTTGGGGTCAATTGTCTGAAACTCTTCTTCAATACCAAGGGTGAATACGGGCATTAGTGTCGTGGGTTAGAAAAATGCAGTTTCGTATTAGTTGAGAAACGAAGAGGTAAGATAATAGTTTTTCGATTGGGGCGCTATGGCCTGCAACGACAATTCATTTTTTTTATTAACCAATTATAAACGCTGGCGGCCAGCAGATAATGTGCGCAACATATCGTCGATAGCCCCAATATCATTGAATTGGAATCAGCTTAAAGGTTCGATCAAGCGCATAATGCACTGTATCGGCTGTTTTTTTTGTACCCATTGTAGCACTCAGATAGGTTTTTGAATAATAATAGACCTGTGGGTCCTGCCATCTGTTCGCAATTTGTAGGGTTGTTAGCGAATCCAGTTTCGAATAGTAATTGATCGAGTCCAGATCCGCTTTGGCGGTATTACCAGAGGCCGTGTAGCGTTTTGAAAAATAGGCCATTTTATTGCCATAGTTTTCCTTACTAAGAGTATCCAGACGCCCCGCGCCAATCATGACAAAATCGGTTGTTTTTAATTCATGGATGGTCAGGTCTTTGGTTGACTTTTCAAGATAACGGCGGATGCTGTCGTCCATTTTACCGCAAATTTTCTCTTTACTAGGCGCACAGGCAGCTAATAAAAAGAGGAAACAGACAGGGGAAATATATCTCATGGTTGCTGTTTTAGACTGCGAAACTAATCGTAGGTCAGGTAAAGTACGGCTTTGTTACTGGAATTAAACGGTTAATTTTCGACAGGACTAGTGCTTTGGCAAAATAGATTCCAGGGGGTTCTATAGATTCTTTTGGTTCTATTGTGCTGATAATCAAAGGCGATAGAATCCAAAGAGTCTATAGAAACTAAATTGGACGAGTACTAGTAGACAAGATGTTGGTCAACAATATCCTGTCTATTCCTGTAGTCCTGTCGAAAAAAGAGACACAGCCTGTGCTACATAAACTTGTTCTACAACCGGCCATCTTTATCTACGACCTTCCATTGATTTTGTGGTTATCAGGGCCGCTGGTTTTTGCACTAATTAAATCGACATTGGGTTTCTCTGGCAACGTCAATCGATTAATGACAGGTATTAACCACGAAGACTGGACACATGATCTAAAACGCGGTACATATAGCCTGTAGAATTCAAGTAGCGCTACATGACAACTCGTTCATTAATCTATACCGCGCTTAGTAGTAAGATGGCAGACCCACCTAAACGAAATATTATCGAAACCGTGAAGCAGTACGGAAATCGGCTGTCGCGCTTTATTCGTGGACAGGTGAAATCCGATGAGGACGCGGAAGATATTTTGCAGGATGTCTGGTATCAACTCAGCAAAGTAGTTGATCTCGATGGAATCGAAAGCATTAGCGGTTGGTTGTTTCAGGTGGCTCGCAATCGAATAACAGACACGTATCGGAAGAAAAAAGAAGATCCCTTATCGGAGTTGATAATTGAGGATGACGAAGGGGAGATCAGTTTTCGGGAAATTCTGTTAGCTGATGCACAAACGCCCGAAGATCAGTTCTTTAAAGATATTTTCTGGGACGAATTAATGCGGGCACTGGATGAGCTGCCCGAAAATCAGCGGAGCGTGTTTGTTCAAAATGAACTGGAAGATCGCACCTTGCAGGATATTGCGGATGAAACCGGCGAAAACCTGAAAACGATAATTTCGCGAAAACGATACGCTGTGCAACACTTGCGGAAGCGGTTACAATCCCTGTATAACGAACTCAATAACCTGTAAGACAATGAGAAATTACCCTGGCCGAAGACGACTTCGTTTCTTCTTTCCGGTGTTCATCCTGATGGCCTTATTCTTTTTTTCGTTTGTGGTCTATTGGCTCTGGAATAGAGTACTGGTTGCGGTTGTTCCCGTGAAAGCCGTTACCTATTGGCAGGCAATGGGATTACTGGTTTTGAGTCGAATCTTGCTGGGAGGATTTAAAGCGGGACCATCGGGTGGGCGCTCGTTTGATGGCGGAGGTCCTGCCTGGCGCGAGAAGTGGCGCCAAATGAGCGACGAAGACCGAGCGAAATTCAAAAATGAATGGCGACGACGGGGCGAAGATCGCTCGTAGCTGTTGGTACATAAACCTAGTAGTAAGCCCTCATCAGATGTTTTTGGTGGGGGTTTTTAGTTTACAGGATTTATCGTGAAGTCGGGTTCTAAAACCCGACTTGGTGAAGTTTCTCAAAACTGACATCACTCTACAAGTTTTTTTAGCCTTGGTAAAGTAATTTCTTCCCTGATCCGTCATCCTTAGTACAACAACAAATAACTAGACAACAACCATGAACAATAACCTTGTAAAATCAATTGCTGCCGGTGTACTGCTGGGAGCCGCTTTATTCATCATGCCGTTCTTTCTGATTCGACTGGTGGTTTTTTTTCTGATTATCGGGGCTCTGTTCCGCCTTTTTGGGGGTAGGCGTTTCAGGAGGGGCGGATGGGGACAAGGTAGAGGCTATGGCTATATGCCCGCCTTTGCCGACCGGATTCGCCAGATGAGTGACGAAGAATACAATCAGTTCAAGCAACGTTTCGGGCGAGGTGGTCGCTGTGGTGATTATTTCAACCAGAAAAGCACTGAAAATCCGACGAATGACACCTCAACAAACGTATAACTAATCGCAACAAATGAGACAACGCTTAAATCCCTGGGCCGTGATCGTTACGGCCGGGCTTACCTTCGGGAGCCTGATGACATTCATCGGTCCTCATGCCTATAGCCATCGAGGTTGGGGCTATTATAGTTATCAGAATCATCACGATTGGCACAATCATGGTGACTGCAAAGGGCATCATACCGATAAACAGCCTGATGCAATAAGGTGATCTTAAAATGGGGTCACGGTATACATATATCCAGGATATGGCCTACCGTGACCCCATTTTAAGATCGAACAAAATCAATAATTAACCTAGCTTCGGCTCTACCCATAGAGCCGTAAAACAGCCTACTAGCAATACCAGCCAGACCCAGTTGGGGAGCTGAGCAGTGCTTGTTCGGGTAGTAGGTCCTTCGAGGGACGAAGACAGTGAATGAGCTTGCATAAACTGACCGACAAGTGTCCGATTCGCAATTGGATCGTTGGTCGTCAGCCGATTGACATACAACGCTAAGGAGTCCTGCACAGGCTGCCAACCCGATTTACGGAACGATGAGGTTCCCGTTGCTGAGCGGTCATTCATTGGAGAATAACGTAGACGAAGCGTATCCTGCCCAACACGAAGGCTCATTAATCGGTTGGTGGGATTATTGACGGAAATCGTGTGCCGAATACCGCTGTATACAGGCGCATCTACCTGAACTGTATTTTGGTCCGACTCCGATAAGCGAGCCAATACGGCTGTCCAAACCCGATTGTAAGTGGCACTATCACCGCTCAGCGACAGGGGGTAAGTTTCGCTCAATAGGCTAACACCCACTCGTCCGGTTGTTTGCTGAGCCGCAATCGGGTAGCCTGCTACTGAAAACTGATTGGGGCTATCGGCAAATCGATAGGGGAGGGCGTTCAGGCCGTTGCCCAATGGAATGAGTGGTTCGTTGTTGATTTTACGTACCTGCCAACGGCTTCCCAGGGCCAGGTTAATGGTGCGACAATCGACTTCCGGATTTGTCAGATTAATAAAAAGAACCGCTTTTCCATCGGCAATGGCTTTTTTGACTACTGTGCTGGCCGCGTTGATGGGTTCGGTGATGATAAGATCGGGCGTCGTTTTACTTCCTGATTTCCCCGCCTTGTTAATACTTACCTGGCTACTAATAGCTTTCGAAAGCGCGGCCGATACCGTTACCGTGTATCCTTGCTTACCCAACCAATCGGCTAAAGTCTTGCTCTCAAAATCCGGATTATTGAGCAAAATCTGGACTGTAAGTGGATCGGTTGGCCGAGTAAAGAAATGAAGCGTGTCGAGCGTGCTGGTTCCGAGTACGATTTCTGCCTGACTATGGCCTTTGGTAAATGCTGGAAATTGAAATGTAAAGGCGTTTGCTCCTTCGTGCAGTGCCACACTATCCAGTGTCTTGTTGCCAAACCGGACTTGGAGTGATTGCTTTTTTGAGGATTGAAGCCGACCCCTTACCTGCTGCATTTCGCCCAGTCGAACGATACCTTTCCAATGAAGAGCCTCAAGCTGATCGGGTTGATTATAGGGAATCCACTGGATTTGGGCGTTACTCAGCTGAGTCAAGGTTTCGGTCGGGAATTGCTGACCAATCAACGTGATCGAATCATAGTTCGCTTTTAGGGTCCGACTGCTAAAACTCTCGTCAATATGAAGACTGTCTTTCACGTGTCGGGCAACTGAAGCCGGAACATCGTCGCCAACTAGCAAAGCGTGCGTTGTTGCTCGGGAAATAGGCCATTGAATTTGCAGAAAATAGGCAACCAGAACCAGCCATAGCAAACCATTCAACCCCGCCCGAATCCACTTTCGATTACTGGAAAGAGAATCATTGCGACTAACGAGCCAAAGCTGAACAACAAGTAATGCCAGCAAGGCTACCGCAATAAGCCAGGAAATAGGTGTAGTCCAGTTGATGGTAGTATGCATTCTAATTAATGAATAATGGGTAATGGATAATGAGTACTATAAAATGGACAATGGGGAAGGCCCTGCATTATCCATTACCCATTTTATAGTACTCATTATTTCAAATGCCGCCAGAAAGCTTGTTGCAATTTACGGTCGCTTACATACGATGCGCCGGTTCGTTCCGACGCCCCTGTTAAGGCGTATAGCTTTGTTTTTAGTCCTGTTTTCTCTGCTGAAGAAATCGACTTGCCACCTGCCAATTTCTGGAGTGTAGCCAGCATCGACCAGTTTTGCAGATTCCCGTTTATAGTAGGATCAGACAGGGCATTGCTAAGCTGCTGTGTTGTTAGCCGCTGTTGATTGTTGAGCGTTGGTAAATCCAGATAGCCCAGAACGGTGGCTACCAGCGATTCAATTCGTTGCTGGCTGTAGTTACGCTCCTGCTTGAACGCGTCCGTAACGTTTTTGAACTCACCCGTTAAGCGAGTTTCTTTTTCCTTCGTTTGCGGAGGATCGAATCCTGTTTTCTTCACGTACGTCCGGGCTTTTTGCTGCGACAGTTTCAGGAATTTAAGGGCTTCCTGCTCATATGGCAAGGCTTTTTCGGGCTCATACATACGCAGATGTAATTCCGACTGCCACATATTTTCGAGTGCCGTTTTGAGCAATGCCCGCGTCGATTGTTCGTGGAACGTGTTCGTTTCTGCATCGTCGTGGTTGTGCACGTATTGCTCCATTAACGCGGCTAGCGGGTCTTTACTATCATCAGCCGCTCCATGACTATGGCCATGATCGTGATCATCGTCATCATCATGATGCGCCTGGGCCGGACCGCCGTGATCGCCTTCGCCCTCATCGTGTTTGTGCATGTACGCGTCGATGGATGCCATGCCTGATACAGGAGCCGCATCGCTGTGCGCATGACTATCCCCACCAATGGACTTCTCAAATTCTTCGCCCAGAAACTGGCCATAACGTAATCGCAAGGCTTTTTGATCGAAGCCAATTTCATTCGACTGGCTTTTGAACGCGTGCGTCGGATTCGACTTATCCGCCATTTTCTTGCGCGTGGCAATCAATTTTTCGGTATCGATAATAATCTGCCGCTGACTCCGGAAATACTCCGGCATAATATTCACCGCCATCGTTGCCAGTTCACTTTCTTCAACCTTGGTTGTGTCTTTATAAACGACAAAATAAGTATCTGACTTGGTGAAATTTGGTTCGGGCTGACGATTGTCGAAAGCGGCCCAGTAATAATAGAGTTCATCGCCGGGCGTGAAATTGAGCGCTTTCAGATCAATGGCTTTCGTGAGCCGGGCTTCCTTGAAGTTTGTTGGACTAAGCGGGAATTTCATTTCGCGAAACTTTACATTTTCGCCGGAACCTCGCGCCACGGTGGCTACAATAAAGGCTTGCGAAATGCTGAAATCATCGGAAAATTTGGCTCCGATGTTCATTACTTTCGGGTCTTTAAGATAGTGGAACTGATACAATACTTTTGAATCGGGTTCAATCTTAGGAGCCAGGTCTGGCTTGGCTTCAAGTCGATAAAAATCAGATTGATAAATGACGGAATCTTTGTTGTCAGCCGTTCGCCAGTAGGCTTTGATTGCGTATAACCCCGAGCTAATGAGTCGATCCTGATATGTGAACCCATCACCCGCTTGTTTAAAGGCTAACTCCTGCCCGCGACTACCAACAAGCCGAACGGATACGTGCTGATTATGACTGAATGCTACTTGCCAGGTCAGGTTTGAACCAACAATCGACGATGCGTTTAGATTTGTTGAGTTTGTTTCGGGCAACCGTGTATAAGCTGGTGGCTGAATTCGTAGACTTGCCGACTCGAAGGCGGGCGGAGCAGGTTTACTTTCTGGCATAATGGTCGCTAGAAATCCGCTCCTTTTAGGGTTCGATTTTGGCCCGTTTTTCAACATCGGGAAACCGATATAAACAGCCAACGCACCCAAGAGAAACAAACCATATACCCCTGCTTTCGATAACACAACAACTGGTACCTGAACGTGTTGGATTTGCTGATTCAAACGGTCAAGCTGGAGTTGCTCGGCCAGATTGAGCTGAGGCTTGGTTAACAGGGGCAGACTGTATTCGGTATCGCCAACCGTCTGGTGAATAAGCCGAATGGCAACGGGCTTTTTGTCCTGATAGAGTTTGTTGAGGACGGCCCCAATCCCAAACCCAACCAGACCTGCTGCAATAGGCCAAATAGACGGTCCGGTAAACGTGACTGTCAGCAAATAGGCCGAAGTGGCCAGCAGAAGACAACGCAGCAGGGCGTTGGCATACAACTGGTATGTGACCGACGAGATAAGGCGTTTCAGTTCGTTCATGCGTTTTTAGTCAAGGCAAGCCAGCGTTCGAGTAATACTAAAACGATAAACAACAGGAGTAGTGCGTTTTGAAGGCTCGCATGTTGTTCCGTTGTTGGTTTGGTTGAGGGTATAAATAATGTTTTCAAGTCACTGTGAGTCAGTGGCTGTGTAGTTACTATCACATTATAGTGCTGTAGTAACTGTTCGCCCAGCCATTCGGGTAACTGCCCATTTTCAACACGCTCAGATGTTTGAGGTGTTAGGGTTTCGTTCGTCAAAATGAGGTTAGAAAACGCGGTAGGTTGCACGTTCCCGGAGACGATAAACAACGTTTGGGGCGATGACTTTGCGGGCACTTGATCGCTGAGTACCCAGTCGTATACCTGATTAGGGCTTTGTTTGTCGTCAATTACTAAATCCAGGCCATATACATCTGTCAGGGCAGCAAGAGCAGCTGCAACCGTTTGTTTTTCGTGTGCGTTACGATAGCTCAGTAGCGTTCGAATGGGCCCTGAATGCGTAGGTTCCGATTGGAATTTTAACGAAGGCTCTAGCGAAGGACTGCTCGTTAATTTGCCTGTTCGATTGATAAACAGTTTTTTGCCGTCTTTTAGAAGTAGGTAAGCACGGGGCTGACTTGTCGAATCAGATATACTGTGCAATTGAAACCGCGCCGGAACCGAAATGGCCGGAACCTCAGCAAGTGCCTGATTATTGCCGATATAAAGATGCAGTTCGTTGTGCTGTACATCCAGTTGATTAATAGCTGTTTGCAATCGTAATGGGCCAAGTTCGGGGGCGTTTGGAAAGTTGTACGACTTGCCCTCCATCTTTTCCAGATGCTCGTCTGCCCAAACAACCTTTTCGCCTTTCTTGACCGCTTCCGTTAGCTCAAATTTGAAGTTATCTGCAACTGCTGAGCTAGGTTGTACTAAATGGATTTTCTTTACTTCTGGTGATTTACTAAACCAATTCAGTAGCGGTTGGGCGAGTAAAATAGCCAGCAGAATCAGCAATAAACACCGAATAATCAGCAGCAGAATATTGTCAAGCTGAAGACCTCTACTTTGTTGCTGTTGCTTTTCGACAAGCCATTGCGTAGCCGCCCAAGGCAAGGGTTTGCCATGCTTCTGATGCCAGAAGTGGATGATGACCGGAATGACAACGGCCAACGCACCCCACAGGAAAAGTGGCTCAACAAAGGGCATTAGTGTTTGTGGTTTGAAGTTTAAAGTTTGTAGTTTGAAGTTAATGACACATCAGCATCTACAGACCTCAAACTACAAACTTCAAACGAGTGTCAACTTGTCAAAAACTGTTTTAATACTAAGGCTATCGGCTCGCTTAAACGGATGCGGATGAGCCGAACATGTGGTATTCGCAGGCTTACGTCTAAGTTGTTCAGATACTCTGTTGCTCGCTGGCGAACGGTATCCCGAATGGCATCGGCTTGTAGTTCAATTTCTTTTCCTGATTCCAGATCCTGAAACCGATAAAATCCACTGATCGAGAAGTCGACCTCCTGATCACCCAGGAGTTGAAAAATGACAATCTCCCGTCGGGGGCCAGCCACTTTTTGAATCAGATTCACCCATTCATCATTTACCTGAAGAAAGTCGGAAACAATAACGAGCATTTCACTTTGCTTACGACTGAACTCCGGGAATGAAGTGGCCGTGCTCGTCCACGGGCCGTTTGCCTGGGCGGCTTCAAGCGTCGCTACGAGTTTTAGAAAAGCCTGTTTGCCCGCCGGAACCAGCGTTTGTATAGCGCTATCCTTTAAACTGTACAGGCTTATCTGATCGCTCTGGCGATTGGCCAGATAGGCCAGCGAAGCCAGTAGGATTTTAGCGTATTGCAATCGACTGATGCCCGCTTCAGTGTAGTTCATCGAGCCCGACAAATCGATCACAAAGCGGATCTGCTGGTTACTCTCCGTTGCGGATTCACGAACCAGGTATTGATTCGACTTCGCAAATAATTTCCAGTCTATCCGTTTCGGATCATCGCCGGGTGTATAATGCCGAAATTGTTCGAACTCAGTTCCAATACCCGATCGCTGGCTGGCCTGAATACCCAATAACGACTCATCGCTGACTAATTTTCCAGCCAGTTGCAGATTATTGAGCTTGATGAGATCAGTTGTGAGCATAACTATACGGTTTTGGGTTTGTGGTATATGGTATAGGGTAAAGATGCCAGCACTTTCTCGCGTCAGCTACCGTAAACCAAATACTGTAAACCGTAAATCTTTACACTAATCGAAGCTCCGTTAACAGTTGCTTAATGACCCGATCAGTCGTAATGCCTTCGGCTTCAGCACGGAAATTAAGGGCAATGCGGTGACGTAGAATGGGATAAGCCAACGACTGGATATCTTCGGGAATAACCGAAAAACGTTCGTTGAGAACAGCACGGGCTTTCGCGCACAAAACTAGGGCCTGGCCGGCACGAGGGCCAGCTCCCCACTGACACCACTGTTTTACGTACGATGAAGGTGAACCATCGGGACGGGTAGCTCGTACGAGTTTATTGATGTAGCTAACCAGTTCATCGCTAATATGCACTTCGCGAGTTAGTTTTTGCAACTGGATAATATCCTCATCCGAGAGCACCGTTTTCAACTCAGGACGGGCAGTTCCTGTTGTGCTTTTCAGGACGTTTAACTCCTCCAGCTCACCTGGATAGCTAAGTTTGATGTACAGCAGAAAACGGTCTAACTGGGCTTCGGGTAGGGGATACGTACCGGCCTGTTCGATCGGGTTTTGCGTCGCAATAATCAGGAAAGGTTTCGGCAATGGATAGTTTTTACCACCGTAGGTAACCTTATACTCCTGCATGGCTTCGAGCATTGCCGCTTGTGTTTTAGGCGGAGTCCGGTTAATCTCATCGGCCAGCACAACATTCGCAAAAATTGGCCCCTGATTAAAGACAAATACTTTATGGCCTGTTTCCAGATCGTCTTCCAGAATCTCCGTCCCGACAATGTCGCCGGGCATCAGATCGGGTGTAAACTGAATGCGCTTGAAACGCATAGCCAGTGCATCCGACATGGTTTTTACCATCAAGGTCTTCGCAAGCCCAGGAACACCCTCGAGCAAGCAATGTCCACCCGCCAGAAGCGAGATCAGGACCTCGCCAATGGCATCCTCCTGTCCAATAATGACCTTTCCAATTTCTTTTCGTAGCTGAGGCAGCTTTGCCACCAGCGCTTTGTAGTGAGTTAAGTCTGTTGATTCCAACTTGCTATGTGTATCAGGTTGTATGAAGTGATGTATGATATAAGATGTATGAAGTATGACTGTCAATACATCATATATCGTACATCCTATATAAACTCATGCTGTTAATGCGTATGTCACAATATTGACTCCGAATTTAGTGTTGTCTTCGGCCAGAAAACGCTTGTTTCGGAAGTCGTAATCCCACTCGCAACCGTAATCTTTGTTGCTATACAGAACTCCAATTCGACCATTGATCATGATGGCTTTCAGGTAGTCATGCACCAAATCATCGCCCCAGCCATTCAACTCGAATGAGGTTGTAGGCGGGCCTTCGGGAAATTTAAAAAAGCAGGTATAGATGGGGTGTGAATTAGGTATTTTCTGCAAGGCCTTTGGCCCAAATGTACGGGCCATTTCCTGCTCAAATGACTTGGCAAACAGGCCGTCAACATCGTGGTTGCAGTCGTCGACAAAGACGAAGCCACCGTTCTGTACATAGCGCTTAAAGTGGTCACGTTCTTGTGCCGAAAACTCAACCAACTTGTGTCCGCTGAGGTAGCAAAACGGGCTTTTGAACAGGTCAGGACTGCTCAACTGCACCACTTTTTCTTTCTGATCAACCGGCAACGTTGTGTACTCTACCAGCGAGTGCATCAGGTTCGATGGCATCCGTTGGTCTGTTTCCCAGTCACCAGAAGTGTATTGGATTCGAGTGAAAAAAAAAGGTTTCAAGCGCGTTTGTTGATGAAGAAATTAGGTCAGTATAAATACCGTCAGTTGTTAATCAATCTGTCGATATTACTATTAGCAGTTAATATTATATTCATTTTAGGGGCTGTTTATAAAACGTATATAAACAGCTCAAAACCTACATTTTATGCTTAAAAATACATGTTTTGCCGTTAAATAACTAAGGATTTAGCGGTTTTTCCATCACAAAATCTTCCATAAGGAAGCCATCGCCAATATCGATATCTTCGGTACCAACTACTGAAAATCCCATTCGTTCGTAGAACTGAATGGCCTTATTATACCGATTGACGTTTAAGCCCAGATGGGTGTTATGGTGAGCCGTAGCAATGTCGCCAACCTGATCAATCAATAATCGGCCAACGCCCTTGCCCTGGCTGGCTGGGAGTAAATAAATTTTGTGGATTTTAGTGAGGGGCTTGCCAGTATAATCTAGCTCGTAGGAAACGTAGCCAAGATACTCATTGCTATGGGTGTTTTTCGCGATCAGGAAAACGTGCTTTTTTTCGTTGATCTGGGTAGTTAGTGCATCCTGGCTGTACATCATTTCGAGCATGTAGCTGATCTGATCGGGCGACAAAATTTCCCCAAACGTATTGGGCCAGGTCTGATAGGCAATGTCGCGAATGAGGGGTAAGTCTTGTTCGGTGGCTTGGATAATGGTGATCATTAGGAGAGTAATGAAAATGAATAGAACGCTGATGACGCAGATTGAAAAGGATTTACGCTAATAAAAAATCTTTATCAACGTAAACCCTTTTCAATCTGCGTCATCAGCGTTCTAATTTACACCGCGTCCGACAAACTCGTAAGGTAAACTCCTAAATTTTCATCGGCCGATTTTTTATGAATGCTAATTGAATGGATTTGTGATCATCACTTCATTATCTAAGCCGATAAAATCGTCTACATTTCGGGTTACTAACTGACAATTGTATTCGCGTGCTGTGGCTAGAATTATGGCATCGGGTAGCTTAATTTTACGAAGCTTTCGATACGTTATGACTCGGTCAGCTACGGCCTGCGTAACAGGGAGATGTTGTAGGTTACTGAACAACGTGTTGGTAAATGACTCTTCGTTTACGTTAGTAAATTTGTAGCCAACCACTTCCATGTATGTTACCAAAGAAACATACAACATATCGCCTGGTTGAGCAAATTGACTTATAGTTAGAACCCGTTTCGACAGGTAAATAGCAATATTGCTATCAAGTAGTAATTTACTCCCACTCATCACGTACTTGCTTTTGCCACTCAGATGGATCTTCGATCTGTTTGAAAAAATCAGTAGATGCCTGATCAGTCAATAGCTGATTGATCGCTTCGAAATTTGATGAAGGCTTACTTGGTTCCAACTCCCGAATGATCACTTCAACATCTTTTCCCAGCAAATCATCTATATCTGGTAATCGAATGGTGGCACTTTCCAGATGAATATGGTATGTATGCGAAACCATAGCTACTTGTTATTAGGACTCTTGTAAAGATAACATAAATCAGGGGGCCAATGTAAGTTGGCCCCTGATTTACACTGCGTCCGACAAACTTGTAAACGTAAACTCCCGGATTTTCATGGGTGGTACCAGGTAGTTGCGATCGGTTTCGGTACTGACTACCCGCTCCGGTTTGCCCAATGATTCGAGGTTGTTGAGCATGATGATCGGGCTTTCGTTGAACCGGAAATTCTTGATTGGGTGCTTGATCTTTCCGTTTTCGATGTAGAATGTCCCGTCGCGAGTGAGGCCTGTGAGCAGAATCGTTTGTGGGTCAACTTCCCGAATGTACCAGAGTTTCGTGACGAGAATGCCGCGTTGGGTACTCTTGATCATGTCTTCTAAGGATGAATTGCCCCCCATCATGATCATGTTGTTCGGGTAAGGAATGGCTTTTTTGCCCTGTTTCTGCGCCCAATACCGTTCGTAAGACAGATTTTTGACAACGCCTTTTTCAATCCACATCATCTTTTCCTGTGGACGGCCATCCCCTGACCAGGGCGATGCGGGCAACTCAGGATTCGTTGGATCGGAGTAGATTGTAACCCGTTCATCCACAATCTTGTCCCCGATTCGAGATTTGCCTCCTGCCTTGCTGAAATACGACCGTCCTTCGTCGGCGGAGCGGGCATCCATGTTGAAATAGATGTTTTCGAGCAAGACAACAGCGGCTGTTGGTTCCAGAATTACCGTGTATTTACCAGGCTCAATGGCCCGCGCTTCGGCAGAACCCTGCGCCTTCTGGATAGCAATACGGGTTGCGGCTGCGGTATCCAGTTTGGAAAAATCGCTATAGCCCCTTGCTACATAACCCGACCCTTTTCCATCAGGTGTACGGACGGTTAACGAGAAATTGACGCTGGTACTTGGGTAGTAAGCAAACAGGCCTTTGGAATTCATCATGGCATTGTAGCCATAATTGTCCTGCAAAAAGCCAGCAGCCGTTAAGTTCTTTTCCCGCGAGAGTTGCAGACTTTTATCAACTGCAGTGGCACGGGTATCGGGTGTAATTTTGGCGGTTGAATCAAAGAAACCACTCGATTTTACATATTGCTGGGGTCCTAAGATGCCTACATATTCAGGGTTTTCGGGCGCGAGTTTGGCTAACTCTTCGGACCGGCGTACCACTTTTTCGAGCGATGCATCATCGAATTCATCGATGGTTGCGGTGCCAACGCGTTTGCCGTAGGCCGATTGTACGACTAAATTTTTATTGATAAGCGAGCCGCTGGTTGAGACTTCGTTACGGGCGTAGCGGAGGTTTCCCCGTTCTTCGCCCAGGAGGTTCACTTCGCACTCGTCGGCTTTCGAGTAGCTGAGAACTTTGGTGAGCAGTGCTTTCGCTTCTGCTTCAGTAAGGATGATGGCCATATTGATTTACGAATTACGGTTTACGAATTACGATTTGTGACGAATGATAAAATGAATTGCTGAGGCTCATTTATGATTCGTAAATCGTAATTCGCACATCGTAAATGAATTAGATTTTCCGGGCTGTATTGATCACATTGACACCATTGAAGCGGGCGGTGCTGCTACCGTGCGAAACGGCGCTCGATTGCGGAGGCTGACCTTTTCCGTCGAAGAAGGACCCGCCGAGCCGGTAATCGTTCTCGTCGCAGACGGCAACGCATGAGTTCCAGAACTCCTGGGTGTTCGATTGGTAGGCTACGTCTTTGAGCATGCCCGCAATCTGACCGTCTTTGATTTCATAGAACAACTGACCGCCGAACTGGAAGTTGTAACGCTGCTGGTCGATCGAGAACGAACCATCACCAATGATGTAAATGCCTTTTTTGACATCCTTAATCATATCCTGAACCGATAAGGGCGTTTTGCCAGCGGCCAGCGATACGTTGGCCATGCGTTGAAACTGCACCGAACTCCAGCTATCGGCATAGCAGCAGCCTTGTGATTCTTTCTCACCAATGATGTGCACCTGATCCCGAATAGCCTGGTAGTTCACCAGCGTGCCATCTTTAACCAAATCCCATTTTTTAGTGGCAACGCCTTCATCGTCATAACCAACCGCACCCAATGAACCAACTTGAGTTTTGTCGGCAATCAGGTTCACTTGTTTACTGCCGTAGTTGAAATTCTTCGATTGCCATTTATCCAGCGTAGCGAAGCTGGTTCCGGCAAAATTGGCTTCGTAGCCTAATACGCGGTCGAGTTCAAGGGGGTGACCAACTGATTCGTGGATGGTGAGCCAGAGATGTGAGGGATCGAGTACAAGGTCATATTTGCCGGCTTCTACCGACTTCGCCGTATGTTTGGCCCGCGCTTGTTTGGCGGCTGCGGTCACATCTTCGAGCATGTCATAGCCCTTGTTGTAGCGAGTAGTGATACCCGTTACTTTGTCGGCGGGATTTACTTGCAGATAATCATAGCCCATGCCCATGGGCGCACTCAGGGCATTTCGGGTTTCAAATTTTCCGCTTTTCGGATCAATGGCTGTCACGTTAAAAATTGGCCAGATCCGGTGAATATCCTGATCGGCATAAGTGCCATCGGTCGAGGCAAAGTATTTCTGCTCGTTAACCATGAACAGAACGGAATTGACGTAGTTAGCCCCGTTTTTTAGCGCGGCATCATTGACCGAAAGCAGTAAATCAACCTTTTCTTTGATGGGCACTTCGAACGCATTGCGTTTGATGGGTGCTTTCCAGCTTACTTCGCCATAGCCTTTTTGAGCAGCGAGTTGAACGGGTTGCTTCATCAGTTTGGCATTTGCTTTCGCAATAGCCACTGCTTTTTCGGCCGCCTGAGCGGTGTCGGCTTCACTTTTGGCGTCAACTACGGCAGCAAACCCCCAACAGCCATCGGCAATGACGCGAACGCCAACTCCGTATGACTCAGTGTTTACGATGTTCTGCACCTTGTCTTCACGCGTGATAACGTACTGGTTCAGATAGCGCCCAATCCGAACATCGGCGTAGCTGGCACCTTTACTTTTGGCCGCATTCATGGCCGCATCGGCCAAGCGTTTTTTTACGGCTACATCCAGGCCCGGTTCCAACAGTACTTCGGGACTGACGGTACGAGAAAAAGCGGGCGGTTTAGGCAACAGGATACCAGCGGTTCCCATGCCAATAAGTTGGTTGAAATCTCGACGATTCAATGTTTGGTTCTCCTATTTATTGAATTAAGTGAAGCGTAATTAAAAGCACGGCCAAGATACAGGTTAACGCCTGAAATCTAGAATTTAACATCATAATTCACGCCAATCACCAATAGTTATTGATGAATTGCGAATAAAAGCCAAATCATTAAAAGTTGCCCGACTTAATTTTTGGATGGTAAAAGATTAATTTAAACGGTAATCCAAGGCAAAAAATAAAGGAGCCACACCAGTAGTATGTCTCCCTTGTCCTTGAAAAGATTAACTACAGAGGCACAGAGAACACAGATATCTTTCTACTAGTTGTTCTCCGTACCTCTGTAGTTAAATTTAAACAGCGTCCGATAAACTTGTAAACGTAAAGTCGCGGGCTTTTACGGGCGGAATCAGGTTGCCCCCCACTCGTATTGGGGCACCTAAGGCTTCCACGTTGTTCAGGACAATGACCGCACTTTCGTTGAAGCGGAAGTTTTTGATGGGGAACTTGATTTGCCCATTTTCGATGTAAAACGTCCCGTCGCGAGTGAGGCCTGTTTGTAACAACGTTTTGGGGTCGACCATCCGAACGTACCACAAACGGGTTACCAGAATACCCTTATCCGTGCTTTTGATCAAATCGGCCAGCGATTGATTACCACCTGCCATAATGAAACCTGTAGGCGGAGGTACCGCTTTAACGCCCTTCTTATCGGCCCAGAAACGGGAATAGCTCATATTTTTGACTACCCCATTTTCAAACCACGTTATTTTCTCTTGTGGACGTCCGTCACTAACGGCACCCCCTCCACCGAGAAAGGAACCTGTACGATTCCGGCCTTCGCCAGCAAAGGGTTCACTGGGGGCTTCCAGATTCATTGGATCAGAATAAATGGTGACACGTTCATCCAGCATTTTTTCGCCCAGACGAGTACCGCCCCCTTTTTTGCTAAGGAAACTCCGGCCTTCGTCGGCCAGCCGTGTATCCATACCACCCATCATACTCTGCAATAAAGTGCCCATAGCCGTAGGCTCCAGAATAACAGTGTACTTACCTGGTTCTAAGGCTCGTGCGTTTGTCGAGGCCAATGCTTTCTGCATGGCAATACCTGTTACCGAGCGGGTCTTTAGTTTTGAGATGTCGTTGAAATCGCGGGTGACATAGCCCGAGCCAGTGGCATCGGCTGTTCGGACGGTAACCGAAAAGTCGACCGACGTGGCTTTATTGTATCCAAACAACCCCTTGCTATTCGCAATAGCCGAAAAGCCCGCTGAGTCTTGCATAAAGCCGGCGGCACTCAGATTCTTTTGTTCGCAGGCATCAACACTGTCGAAAGCGACCTGAGCCCGATATTCAGCATCCATCTTGGCCGTATTTTCGGAATACATGGGTGTTTCAAGATAGGTCTGCGGCCCAATCATGGGCATATATTCGGGGTTTTCGGGCGCCAGACGGGCAATTTCCTCGGCCCGCCGAACAGTTCGTTCAATAGCCTTGTCGTTGAACTCATTGATCGTTGCCGAACCCATTCGTTTGCCGATTCCAGCCGTGATTAACAGCGACATGTTGTCGAATTCACCACCGGAGGAGACGCTATTCAGGGCATAGCGAATATTACTCGTTCGGCCTCCGCCCAGGCTCACACTCATTTCGTCGGCTTTCGAAAAAGACAACGCTTTATCCAGAATTTTCTTTGCTTCTTCTTTAGATATGATGGCCATGTTTTTGAGAGTCGATAGTAGTTAGGAGCGAGTAGTGAGAATGGCTGGCGCAAGCCAATGGCTTTAGAAGTATTCTCACTCCTCGCTCCTAACTACTGTTAGTTATATTTTTCGTCCTGTATTAAGTACGTTTACGCCGTTGAAGCGTGCCGTTGAGCTGCCGTGCGACACGGAGTTGATTTGCGCGGGCTGGCCTTTGCCGTCGAAGAACGTACCGCCCATACGGTAATCGCGTTCGTCGCATACTTTTACACAGGAGTTCCAGAATTCCTGTGTATTGGACTGGTAAGCCACATCTCGAAGCATCCCGACAATCTGACCATCTTTAATCTCGTAGAATAGCTGACCGCCAAACTGGAAGTTATAGCGTTGCTGATCAATGGAGTACGAGCCGTCGCCGATGATGTAAATGCCTTTTTTGACATCCTTGATCATCTCATCGACCGTCAGACGCTCTTTACCCGGTGCCAACGAAATATTCGCCATGCGCTGAAACTGCACAGTGCTCCAGCTATCGGCATAGCAACACCCCTGCGACTCGGTTTCACCCAGCATATGAACCTGGTCGCGGATGGCTTGATAGTTGACCAGAATGCCGTCCTTAATAATATCCCATTTCTTGGTTTTCACACCTTCGTCATCCCAACCTACATCGCCCAGCGAACCTGGCTGCGTTTTGTCGGCAAAGAAGTTGACGACCGGACTACCATAGTTGAAGTTTTTGGACTTCCATTTATCGATAGTGGCGAAAGATGTACCAGCTAAATTCGCTTCATAGCCCAATACCCGATCCAGCTCGGTCGCGTGCCCAACCGACTCATGGATAGTTAGATAGGTATGCGATGGGTCAAGTACTAAATCCCATTTGCCAGGTTCTACAGTCTTGGCTTTTAGCTTCAGACGAGCCTGTTTGGCGGCCGCTTCGGCATCTTCAAGCATATCGTAACCCTGATTGTAGCGAGTGGTCACGCCTGTTAACCGATCGGGAGGGGCTGTTTGGAGGTAATCGTAGCTTCGACCCATTGGCGCGCTCAGCGAATCGCGGGTTGCCATGAGACCGCTTGCCTTGTCGACCGCTGTGACGGTGAAATTGGGCCAGATTCGATGAACATCCTGATCGATGTAGGAGCCATCGGTCGAAGCAAAATACTTCTGTTCATTAATCATGAACAAGGTGTTATTGATAAAGCTAGCCCCATTTTGCATGGCAATACCATTGGCTGTCAACAACAACTCCACCTTTTCTTTAACCGGAATTTCAAACGAATTCTTCTCCACTTTCGTCTTCCAGGAGACTTCGCCAAAGCCTTTCTGAGGGGCCAATTGCACAGGCTTTTTCATAAGCCTGGAATGAGCTTTAGCAAAAGCGACCGCTTTTTCGGCGGTTCGGGCTACATCTTCCTCACTTTGCGTATCGCCAATAGCAGCAAAACCCCAGCACCCATTGGCAATTACCCGAACGCCCACGCCGAACGACTCTGTGTTAATGATGTTCTGCACTTTGTCTTCACGGGTCATAACGTACTGATTCAGATAGCGACCAATACGGACATCGGCGTAAGTGGCTCCTTTCGCGGTGGCAGCGTGTAAACCAGCATCGGCGAGTCGTTTTTTAATGGCGATATCCAAGCCGGGTTCCAGTAGTTCTTCGGCGGTGACGGTTCGGGCGAGGGCGGGCATTTTGGGCAAAAAAAGCCCGGCAGCACCCAGCCCCAATGTTTGAGTAAAGTCTCGACGATTCAAGTTGTAATCCTCCTATATGGTTAAATTGAGCAAAAACGAGTAGTCGACTTTAGTAGCAATGGAAGTGGAGAGATGTAGATCGATTTATTTTAAAATCGATTTAAATTATGAAATTAAATACCTATAAAAAATGAATTTCATATAATTAATTTTGATTTAATGTATATAGTCAACTAATTATTTGTTAATTGATAAAATAGGGGAAATTAATTGTAAAACTCAATTGAACGGCAATTTATGTCCGCTCGAATTAAAGGTTATCTAACGTAACGTGTTTGTGTATAGGTAATTACTTAGAGCCTGTATCTTCAGTCTGTGTTCTCACAGACTGAGGATACGACCAGAGTTTAGTCCAAACAAAAAACCAAAGTAAAGGCCGTTATCTCCCGATAATGGCCTTTACTTTTTTACAAAATGAATCAACGAAGTCTATACGGCGTCCGATAAGCTCGTGAACGTAAAGTCCCGAATCTTCATTGGTGGGATCAAATTACCACCTGCCCGAACGGGTTTTCCCAACGCTTCTACGTTGTTGAGCATGATAACCGGACTCTCGTTGAACCGGAAATTTTTGATCGGAAACTTGATCTGTCCGTTTTCGATGTAGAACGTCCCGTCGCGGGTAAGGCCCGTATACAATTGCGTTTGTGGGTCAACAGCGCGGATGTACCAGAATCGGGTTACCAGAATACCTTTGTCCGTGCTCTTGATCAGGTCGGCCAGTGATTGGGTACCACCCAGCATGATGAAACCGCCCGGAGCAGGAATTGGCTTAACACCTTTTTTGTCAGCCCAGTAACGAGAATAGTACATATTTTTCACAACACCATTCTCGATCCATGTCCGTTTTTCCTGCGGTACGCCATCGCCACCACCGCCACCGAAGCGACCCTGGCCACCGCCACCACCTCCTCCGCCAAATGGCGAGAGCGGCAATTCGGGATTCATGGGATCGGAGATGAAGGTAACACGCTCATCGAAGAGTTTTTCACCCAGACGAGTGCCGCCCCCTTTCTTGCTCAGGAAGCTCCGGCCTTCGTCGGCATTCCGGGCATCCATGCTCCGCATCATATTCTGGAGTAATTCCACCGAAGCGGTTGGTTCCAGAATAACCGTGTATTTACCCGGCTCCAGCGCTCGCGCACTTGCCGATGCCAATGCTTTTTGCATGGCAATTTCGGTGGTTGCTTTGGTATTGAGCTTGCTAACGTCGTTTACATCTGGGTTAGCATAACCTGAACCCAGGCCGTCGGCGGTACGGACGGTAATGGAAAAATCAACTCCGGTAGACCGATTATACCCGAATAACCCCTTGCTGTTGCCGATGCAGGCGAAGCCAGTGGTGTCTTCCATATAACCCGCAGCCGTCAGATTTTTCTTTTTACAAGGATCAATGCTATCGAAGGCAGCTTTGGCCCGGAACTCCGGATCAATTTTAGCCGTGTTTTCCGAGTACGTTCCCGTTTCCAGATACGTCTGAGGCCCCAGCATAGGCATGTACTCTGGGTTTTCGGGTGCAAGTTTGGCAATTTCTTCGGCCCGCCGAACGGTCTTTTCCAGCGAGGCATCATCAAACTCGTTGATGGTCGCCGTACCTGAACGCTTGCCATATACGGCGGTTACTGCCAGCGATAAATTGTCCGATTCGCCACTGGTCGAAACCGAGTTACGTGCGTAACGAATATTACCCGTACGATTCCCGTTCAGGCTGACACTCATTTCGTCGGCTTTCGAATAGGAGAGTACTTTATCTACTATCTTTTTTGCTTCTTCTTTCGTTAAGATGGCCATGTCTTTGAGTAGATAGAAGTTAGGAGCGAGTAGTGGGAATGGCTGGCGCAAGCCAATGGCTACCGGAAGAATTCTCACTACTCGCTCCTAACTACTGAATAGTTAGATTTTTCTAGCTGTATTGATCACGTTAACACCGTTGAAACGCGCTGTTGCACTGCCGTGCGATACCGCGCTCGATTGTGGTGGCTGACCTTTTCCATCGTTAAAGGCACCACCGAGCCGGTAGTCGCTTTGATCGCAGACGGCTACGCAGGAATTCCAGAATTCACGTGTGTTCGCCTGATAGGCCACATCTTTCAGCATACCAACGATCTGACCATCTTTGATTTCGTAGAATAATTGACCGCCGAACTGGAAGTTATAGCGTTGCTGGTCAATGGAGAACGAACCGTCGCCGATGATGTAAATGCCTTTTTTAACATCCTTAATCATCTCATCGACCGAAAGCTTTTTCTTACCCGCTTCCAGCGATACGTTGGCCATGCGCTGGAATTGCACCGAACTCCAGTTATCGGCGTAGCAGCAACCCTGTGATTCTTTCTCGCCAATGATGTGCACCTGATCTCGAATAGCCTGGTAGTTGACCAATATGCCATCTCTGACCAGATCCCATTTTTTGGTTTTTACACCCTCATCGTCCCAGCCAACGGCTCCCAGCGAGTATTCCTGTGTTTTGTCGGCCACCAGATTTACCTCTTTACTGCCGTAGTTGAAGTTTTTCGACTGCCACTTATCGAGGGTAGCGAAGCTGGTTCCGGCATAGTTGGCTTCGTAGCCTAATACGCGGTCGAGTTCGAGGGGGTGACCTACTGATTCGTGAATGGTCAACCACAAGTGCGATGGATCTAGCACGAGATCATATTTACCGGCTTCAACCGACTTCGCCGACAGTTTTTCTTTGGCTTGTTTGGCGGCTGCGGTAATGTCTTCGAGCATATCATACCCCTTGTTGTAGCGGGTTGTAACACCAGTTTGCTTGTCGGCAGGGTTTACTTGTAAGTAATCATAGCCCATGCCCATTGGGGAACTCAACGAATTGCGAGTCGAGAATTTTCCGTTCTGAGGATCAACCGCCGTTACGGTGAAGCTTGGTCCAATCCGGTGAATATCCTGATCGGCATAGGTACCATCGGTTGAGGCAAAATACTTCTGCTCGTTTACCTGGAACAGTACGTTGTTTACGAAGTTGGCACCATTCTGCATAGCCGCAGCGTTGCAGGAGAGCAACAAATCGACTTTTTCCTTGACTGGAACTTCAAAGGCGTTTCGCTTGATAGGCGCTTTCCAGCTTACCTCGCCAAAGCCTTTCTGTGGGGCTAACTGCACCGGCTCGGTTAACAGTCGGGCGTTCGCTTTGGCGATAGATACCGCTGTTTTGGCGGCTTTCGCGACGACAGCTTCATCGCGGGCATCGCCTACCGACGCAAAACCCCAACAGCCGTTGACAATAACACGAATCCCAACGCCGAATGATTCGGAATTGATAATGCCCTGCACCTTGTTTTCACGGGTCAGAACAAACTGATTCAGGTAGCGACCGATACGCACGTCGGCGTAAGTGGCTCCCATCGATTTAGCTGCGTTCAGGGCTGCATCGGCCAGGCGTTTCTTTACCGACACATCCAGACCGGGTTCCAGCAGAGCCTCGGCAGATACTGTACGGGAAAAAGCAGGCAGAGAAGGCATCATAATGCCTGCGGCTCCCATACCTAGTAATTGATTAAAATCGCGACGATTCATTGAAAAAGTGTTTTAAACACAGAGGTAATAGAGAGTGTTAGATAGTCAGAAGTAGTCAGATATAGCCAATAGTTGTCAAGTATGGATAGACAATTTCTTGACCCTTTGACAAATCTTGACTATACCTGACCAGTATCCTATACCGCATCTGATAAGCTGGTGAAGGTAAAGTCTCTGATTTTTAGTGGTGGTACTAAGTTGCCGCCGATCCGAACGGGCTTGCCCAAGGCTTCGAGATTGTTGAGCATGATAACCGGGCTTTCGTTGAAACGGAAATTCTTGACCGGAAACTTGATCTGGCCATTTTCGATGTAGAACGTCCCGTCGCGGGTAAGGCCTGTGTAAAGTAACGTTTGTGGGTCAACTGGGCGGATGTACCATAGTCGGGTAACCAGAATCCCTTTCTCCGTGCTTTTGATCATATCGGCCAGCGATTGCGTACCACCTTCCATGATGAAGTTGCCGCCCGGAGGAGTCGCGTGTACGCCTTTTTTCTCCGCCCAGTAGCGCGAGTAAGGCATGTTTTTGACAACGCCTTTTTCAATCCAGATTACTTTTTCCTGCGGACGACCATCTCCGCTGAACGCACCATTCGGTACTTCGAGATTGGTTGGGTCAGAATAGATCGTAACGCGTTCATCGAAAAGTTTTTCGCCCAGCCGAGTGCCGCCCCCTTTCTTGCTCAAAAACGAACGGCCTTCATCGGCATTCCGCGCATCCATCGACCGAACCAATGCCACCATCAGCGATGCATCGACGTTCGATACGAGGGCTGCGGGCTCCAGAATGACGGTGTATTTGCCAGGTTCCAATGCTCGTGCGCTCGACGATGCCATTGCCTTTTGCATGGCAATTTCGGTCATGTTTTTCGTACTGAGCTTCGATACGTCGGTTACGTCCTGCGTAGCGTAGCCAGAGCCCATACCGTCGGCTGTGCGTACGGTAATCGAAAATTCTACCGATGTTTCCCGGTTGTACGCAAAAAGCCCTTTGGTATTTCCGATAGCGTTGAACCGAGTTGAGTCTTCCATATAACCCGCAGCCGTCAGATTCTTTTTCCGGCAAGGATCAAGGCTTTCGAAAGTAGCCTGCGCCCGATAATCGGGGTCCATTTTAGCCGTATTTTCGGAATACGGATCGGTCTTCAAATACGTCTGAGGCCCCAACATGGGCATGTACTCGGGGTTTTCGGGGGCTAGCTTAGCAATTTCTTCGGCCCGCCGAACAGTCTTTTCCAGCGATGCGTCGTCAAATTCATTGATAGTTGCTGTACCCGAACGCTTACCATAAACGGCGGTGACGCCCAGTGACAAGTTCGTGCTTTCGCCACTGGTCGAAACCGAGTTGCGGGCATACCGGATATTCCCCGTACGCCCTCCCGACAAGTTGACACTCATCTCGTCAGATTTCGAGAAAGAGAGTACCTTGTCAATTATCTTTTTTGCTTCTTCTTTGGTTAAAATGGTAGCCATTTTTTTGAGTAGATAGAAGTTAGGAGTGAGGAGCGAGAATCCATCCGGTAGCCATTGGCTTGCGCCAGCCATTCTCTCTCCTCATTACTCTCTCCTAATTTCTATTAGTTATATTTTCCGTCCAGTATTGATTACGTTGACGCCGTTGAACCGGGTGGTTGCACTACCGTGCGACACGGCGCTGACTTGAGAGGGTTGCCCTTTACCATCGAAGAACGAACCGAATGTGCGGTAGTCATCTTTGTCGCAAAGCTGGGCGCAGGAGTTCCAGAATTCCTGTGTGTTGGACTGGTAAGCCACATCGTCGAGCATACCAACGATTTCGCCATTCTTGATTTCGTAGAACAATTGACCGCCGAACTGGAAGTTATAGCGTTGCTGGTCAATAGAATACGAACCCCGACCAATGATGTAAATGCCTTTGTCGACACCTTTGATCATGTCGAATACGGAGCGTTTTTCAGTACCCGGCTGTAGCGATACGTTCGGCATGCGCTGGAACTGTACCGAATCCCAATTGTCGGCATAGCAGCAACCGTTCGATTCTTTTTCGCCCAGGATAGCCGCCTGATCACGAATAGCCTGGTAGTTCACCAGAATGCCATCTTTAATCAGATCCCACTTTTTGCAGGGAACGCCTTCATCGTCGTAGCCAACGGTTCCGAGCGTGTAAGGTTGCGTTTTGTCGGCTACAATGTTGACTAATTTGCTGCCGTAGTTGAAGGTTTTTGTCTTCCACTTATCCAGCGTCGCAAAACTGGTTCCGGCGTAGTTGGCTTCGTAACCTAACACCCGGTCGAGTTCGGTTGGGTGACCAACCGATTCGTGGATGGTAAGGCCGAGGTGATTGGGATCTAAAACGAGGTCGTACTTGCCCGGCTGGACGGTTTTGGCGGTTAATTTTTCCTTCGCCTGTTTGGACGCCATAATGGCATCTTCAACCATGTCGTAGGAGTTCCGGTAACCAACCAGTCCGTTAGGCGCTTTGATTTTTTCCGAATCCAGTCCGTCCAGATACTCATAACCCATGCCCATCGGTGAACTGATAGCATCGCGGGTTTTAAACTTTCCGGCGGCCCGATCAACTACCGATACCGTGAACGTTGGCCAGATTCGGTGAACATCCTGATCAATGTAGGAGCCATCGGTCGAGGCAAAATACTTTTGCTCGTTGATGAAAAACAGGTTTGAGGTAACGAAAGCCGCTCCGTTTTTCATTGCTTCTCCATTCACATTCATCAGCAGGTCAATCTTCTGCTGAACCGGAATGTCGAAGGCGTTTTTCTTGATCGGCGTCTTCCAGCTTACTTCGCCAACACCCTTCTGCGGTGCTAGAACAACCGGCTCCGTTTGGAGTTTGGCATTCGCTTTAGCAATGGCAACGGCTGTTTCGGCACATTTAGCAATGGCGTCGGGCGTGACATTGCTGGTGGCGGCAAAACCCCAGGTTCCATTGGCAATAACCCGGATACCTACGCCAAATGATTCGGCGCTGGTGATGTTCTGTACTTTGGTTTCGCGGGTGAAAACGAATTGCTGCAGATAGCGTCCAATTCGAACGTCGGTGTAGGTGGCCCCTTTACTTTTGGCTGCGTTAAGAGCGATGTCGGCTAAGCGTTTCTTGGCGGCTGTATCGATGCCTACGCCCCGGCCGCTGGCTTCACGCAGGTACTCGGCTGATACAGAATTGCCGAACACAGGGACACCAGCTGTTAGCAGGCCACCAATGCCTAAGCCAGACAACTGGATAAAATCTCGTCTTTGCATGTACTCAGAAGAAGATGATTGTTGATGAGAGAGCTTAATATACTCCCGGAAAAAGCACGAATATGGCTAAAAAACGTGAACTGATTAATATAGAAGTTTTATTTTGTGACAAACGGTGAACCATTAGTAAGCTAATATTCCCAATATTATTCGGTAAAATTGCTCATACGTAATTTATTATTTTCCAGTAAAAACAAAGGAATTTGACCTTGGCTATGGCTATTTATACTCAACAGTTAGAAGAATTCTTTCAGGACATTTTAATTTCAATTCAAGCCAACATTCGTGACCTGGAAGAGAAGAAAACCTTCGCAGGCCGAAACGTCGGACCGCCCTAAGGAGCAAGATTACATCGACGGGCGGTTATTTAGCTATATCGAGATGCTGGCTATCCTGCGAGCATCGACGCGTGACAGTGGCATTGATCTAAAATCGATTGGATGATAAATAACAATGCCGTGACTGATCGTTATTCAGTCACGGCATACTATGGTTAATGAGAGAGGCCTACTTTGTGGCTTTCTTTGGCTTCTCTTCTTTTACTTTTGCTGCCTTTGTGGCTTTCTCCGCTTTTGGTGCTTCGGTTGTTTTAGGGCCTTTTGATGACTTGGCTTCTTTAGCTGGTGCTACTGGCTCCTGGCTCATTACCGATCCACGTACAAATGTTCCCCAGGTCAGGTTGTCTTTGCCTTTTTGTAGTTTTTTAGCTCGCTCAATGGCCATATTCGCAGCAGCTTCGACTACCCAATCGAAATTCTCCTGCCCGACCGAGTGGATATCGGCATCAGGAGCCGGATTGCAGAAATCAATCGCGATGGGGATACCGTCGCGCACGGCAAACTCAACTGTATTGAAATCGTACCCGAGACCGTGGTTTAGTTTCAATACGTAGTCGGTCATGGTGGCGAGGAGTTTCTTACCCGCGTCGCCCGTGGTTTTCATTTCGGCAGCATACCGTAGGTGATGCGGGTTACGAGGTTCGTAAGGCATAATGCGTACATCTTTGCCTCCAATGCAATAGCATCGGAAATAATCGGTAAAGTCTATGGCTTCCTGGTACAGCATAACTAGCTGACCTGTTTCGTCATAGGCTTTAAACATCTCATCTGGATTATCGACTTTATAGACGCTTTTCCAGCCACCGCCCGCATGAGGTTTCATGAAGGCAGGGAAGCCAATATGTTGAAAAATGCGATCCCAATCCATGTGTTTCAGATTCCGAAATGAATTGTGATTGGTGTCGTCTGGTCGTTCTTTAGAAGGGAGCAAAATGGTTTTTGGAACCGGAACCCCGAGTTGAACGGCGAGGGCATTATTGAAAAATTTCTCGTCGGCACTCCACCAGAATGGGTTATTGACAACAGCTGTACCGGTCAACGCTGCGTTTTTTAAGAATGCCTTATAAAAAGGTACATCCTGCGAAATCCGGTCGATGATAACGGCGTAATCAGTTGGCACGCTTTGTTCAACCTGATCAATGCTGACAAATTCGGCCGGAAAGGCACTTTGTTTTTCGTTGACTCGATCGACAAAGGCCTGTGGGAATGTATTCTCTTGACCGAATAAAATACCTATTTTGGCTTTGGTGCTCATAGTGAATTAGTTAAGTGCTGAATAAAGTGATGCTGGTAAAACAATAAGATAGCAAGTTGATTACTTAACTAAGGCAAGTTGCAGTTGTTAAGGCAGAAAAACAAAAAGCCTCGTTTATGACTAACGAGGCTGGGTGATGATCTGGAACATAAATCAATTGTAAAATGCCGAGCATACATATTGACTTAATATGAAGCCTTGTTCATTACTGTGTTGGATGTACATGTGTAACCCTTGAGGGGTTGTACGAAAATTGGCTCGAACAAGTGAAAAAGTTAACATAGAGGAAAAAATATGCATAAGTCTTTTGACTAACAAGCAACTATTATACCGGTTTATTGATACAAATAGATTAAAAATAAATTAAAATCAGGTATTTTACTATATAAATTGCTTAAAATAATGTCTTTAGGTGATGTTCCAGGTGTAAAATATAATCCTCGATAAGCCATGCTAATGACTTATTGACAGTGTTGCTGTTTATCTGAACCGGATTTGTTAAGGTGTCGGAAGGTATTGCATCAACAATATACAAAATCTGTGTGTTAAGGCTGACCCAAAGTGTTAACAAGTGCGTTACAGGAAGCTGTTGGTATTGGTTAACAACAACTAATTTGTTCTGGTTGTAGGGTAGAATAAAGTAGGGCCCATCCGCAAATTGGGCATCCGTAAACCGCTTCAGGTTATTGATCGCCGAATCAATTAAATGACCGAGAATCTCCTTTCGAGACCATTTGCCTGGAGCATGTTGGGTTAACTCGCTTTCGGATAAAGCGCTCAGCTGGTCTGGCACTTCGTAAATGTAAGCGCGCAGGCGATCGAGAGCGCTACTTAGAGTGTCTGTTGGAGGCATGAGAAATGGAAACCGCGTAAGCAATTGTGCAAGTAAAACCTATAAGGTTTTAGAGGCCTTATAGGTTTGTAGTCAACCAATTAGCCTAAACTATAAGGAGAGCTAAATCTGGCTTAAATAGCGGGGGAACTGATCCTTCCAAACGGGCCAGTCATGATTTCCCCAGGGCGTAACGTCTAACTGATGGCGGATTCCCTTACGACTCAGAATTCCCGACATCTGATAATTGTCGTCTTTACAGAAGTCGTACTCCGAAGTTCCCAAAACGATATTCATGTGGTAGAACTGATCGTTATGCGCATTGGGCAGGAAATCGGGTGGGTTATTGAAATAAACGTTATCGTCGTAGTAGCCACCCAAAAATGATCGAATATTGAAGGCCGCGCCCATAGTGAGCAGATGCCCAACCTGTTCTGGGTGCCGGAAGGCAAAGTTCAGCGCGTGGTACCCACCAAACGAAGCGCCCGAAACGCCAATCTTCTGCACATTACACTCCCGTTGAATACCCGGAACGAGTTCCTCATGTAAAAAACGATCGTAAAGAACATGGTTCCAGATACGAGTGCCGGGATGCAGGTGTTTGGCGTACCAGCTATCGCGATCAATGCTGTCGATGCAATACAATTTGACTTTGCCCGTCTCTACAAACCAACGTGCAGTTTCGGTTAAACCAAAGTCTTTGTATTCATAATAATGGCCCATAGAGGTCGGGAACAGCAGTACAGGGTAACCCCAGTTGCCGTAAACCAGCATCTCAATATCCCGGCCGAGGTGATGCGAATACCATTTGCGATAATCTTCCTGCACGGTGTTAATTGGTTGATGAAAACGTTGAAAATTTCGGTTGAAAATAGAACAAATAGCTGGCTCAGGCAAAAAAGACAAGCTCATGAATCGAAAAAAATGCCTACTTTGTGGTTTGTGAAGATTATCATTTCGTTATTTCTTGTACTTATGGCTGACTTTATACCAGCTTCAACCTGTACTGAACCACCTACCGTAACGGTTCGGCACGACGATTCATTATTCTCTGTTCCTCTCAAGCGAATCGTTCATTTAGATATTGTCTTGCCACCTGATTATCAGGCTTCCAATAAAGTCTATCCTGTTTTATACCTCAATGACGGCCAGGATCTGGAACGGCTGAGGATGATTACTATCTTGGACTCGCTTTATCAGAAAAAAGCTATTCAACCATTTGTGCTGATTGCGATCCATGCCGGCGACCGAATTCAGGAGTACGGCACAGCAGCACAGGCTGATTATATGAACCGGGGGAGTAAAGCTGGTTTGTATACCAATTTTCTATTAACTGAACTGATACCGTATATTAAAAAACAGTATCATATCAGCGTTGAACCTGCACAGTCTGTAGTGGCTGGCTTCTCGTTGGGTGGTTTGTCGGCCTTTGATATTGTCTTTCATCACCCCGAGCGGTTTTCTAAGGCGGGCGTTTTTTCGGGTTCATTCTGGTGGCGTAGCAAAAGCACAGCAGATGGCTATCGGGATGAAACCGACCGCATTATGCACGATTTGGTTCGGAAAGGAAACTATAGCAAAGGACTGAAGTTTTGGTTCGAGACCGGCACCGAAGATGAAACCAGCGATCGCAATAACAACGGTGTTATCGACGCCATCGACGATACGCTAGACCTGATGAGTGAACTAGTTAAAAAGGGCTATCGCTATGATACTAATAACGATCGTCAGTCTGATGTTCGCTATGTGGAAATCAAGGGTGGCAAACATAATCAAGAAACATGGAGTGCTATAATGCCTGATTTTCTGACGTGGGCATTTCCAATGAGCGAGAGAGTGAAAGAGTGAAAGAGTGGTTTGTTCGCACGATCAAAGAAATTTGGTAGTTATGTTGCTATGAAAATCATGCTGATAATGAAGGTACTAGTCATTGCTGCCTTGCTGGCGTGTAAAAGTCCTGAGCTAGCTGTTCCAACTAGTACGACCACCACACCTGCTGGTTACAAACTTATCTGGTCGGATGAGTTTACGAAAGAGGGACTACCCGATTCAACGAAGTGGGCTTATGAAGTAGGGGGAAATGGTTGGGGAAATAATGAGCTGGAATATTATACAGCCCGACGTCCTGAGAACGCCCGTATCGAAAATGGTAAACTCATTATTGAGGCCCGTAAGGAAGCCTACGAGGGAAAAAACTACACATCGGCCCGCTTACTGACTAAAGCCAGATGGGAGCATGGCCGGATTGAAGCTCTGGCTAAATTGCCTTCCGGTCGTGGTACCTGGCCTGCTATCTGGATGCTAGGTGAAAAGGTTGCTACGGCTGGCTGGCCGCTCGGTGGCGAAATCGATATTATGGAACATGTGGGTTTCGACGAAGGCGTTGTGCATGGCACAGTACATACAGAAGCGTACAATCATGTAAAAGGTACGCAAAAAGGACAGCAGGTAACGATTAAAGATGCGACAAGTGCCTTTCACCTATACGCCATTGAATGGACGGCCGATAAAATTGATTTCTTCGTTGACAATCAAAAATACTACACGGTTGAGAAATCTGTTTTGGGCAGTGATGTGGCTCAGTGGCCTTTCGAACAACCGTTTTATTTGATTCTGAACATGGCGGTCGGCGGGAATTGGGGTGGCCAAAAAGGCGTTGACGAGACGATTTGGCCCCGGCGTATGGAAGTGGATTATGTGCGGGTTTATCAGTAAGGAAGTCCAAGTTGATTTTCTGGAAATACATTTGGTAACAGCGTCAAGAATTGCCAAATTCAGTATCTTACCTGCTGTAAATCAACCTGAACTTCCTCATGAGCTATCGGCTACTTATTCTTTTACTAGGGCTGCTCAGTGCGGGCGTCCATGCCCAACCCAACGCTGGCCCGACAACGTTTTCTGTTTCGTTTCCGAATACCCAGAGTAAAGCCGCGTTAGATGGGCGTATATTGCTTATTCTGGCTAAAACCAATAAGCCGGAACCTCGGTCTCAGGTGAGTGATGCAGTGGAAACGGCGCAACTGTTTGGTCTGGATGTGAATGGCTTACAGCCCGGCCAGGTAGCCGTGGTCGATGCCAGTGCCTTTGGTTATCCAAAGCGGAGTTTGAAAGACCTTGCGCCCGGTGATTATTATGTGCAGGCCGTTTTACATAAATACGAAACGTTTAAGCGCAGCGATGGCCACACGGTGAAACTGCCAATGGATAGGGGAGAAGGCCAGAATTGGCGAACAGCGCCCGGAAATTTATTTAGTAAGCCGCTAAAAGTCAGTATAAAAGCGAAAACTAAGCAAAGTATTGCGGTAGTGATGGATCAGGTAAATCCGGCCATCCCCGAACCCAAAGACACAAAGTTTATCAAGCATATCAAAATTCAGAGCAAACGCCTGACTGAATTTTGGGGTCGCCCAATGTATCTGGGGGCTAATGTGTTGTTGCCCGCCGGTTTTGATGAACACCCTGAAAGCAAGTATCCGCTCTGTTTGTTTCATGGCCATTTTCCCGCTGATTTCGACGGATTTAGCGAAACCCCGCCACCGGCCAACATGGATACTACCGATTACATCGAACGGTTTCATATCCATGGCTATAAAAAGATTGTAGCTCAGGAAGCCTATGATTTCTACAAAAAATGGACAAGCAAAGACTTTCCTCGGATGTTAATTGTAGAGATCCAACACGCCAACCCTTATTATGACGATTCTTACGCCGTAAACTCTCAGAATCTTGGCCCCTACGGCGATGCGATCATGTATGAACTCCTGCCCGAAATCGAAAAGCGATTCAGGGGAATAGGGCAAGGTTGGGCTCGGTTTACGTATGGCGGTAGCACGGGTGGTTGGGAGGCTCTAGCGGCACAGGTATTTTATCCCGACGAGTTCAATGGTTGTTTTGCCGCTTGTCCAGACCCCATCGCGTTTGATGCTTATACAGTATTTAACCTTTATAAAGATAAAAACGCCTATTATTCGGAAGGGCCATTTCGCCGGACACCCCGACCAAGTCAGCGTAATTACCTTGGACAGGTAAAGGTTACGATGGAAGAAACCAACCATCGGGAGTTGGCTATTGGTACGCACAATCGCTCTGGCGATCAGTTTGATATTTGGGAGGCCGTTTACTCACCCGTTGGCGACGATGGATACCCCAAACGAGTGTGGAATAAACTAACGGGCGAAATTGATTCGACTGTGGCAGTCTATTGGCGTGAGCAGTATGACCTGATGCATATTTTGAAGCGTGACTGGAAAACGCTTGGGCCCAAAGTAGCCGGTAAGATTCATATTTACTGCGGTGATATGGATAATTACTATCTCAACAACGCAGTTTACTTGATGGAGGATTTCCTGAAAACGGTTAAAGAGCCTGCTGCCAACAGCGAAGTAGCCTATGGCGACCGAGCTGAACACTGCTGGAATGGCGACCCTACTCAGCCAAATTATATTAGTCGTCTACGTTACAATACAATGTATGTGGATAAAATTCTGAAACGTATTGAAACATCGGCCCCCAAAGGAGCTGATTTGAGAAGCTGGCGATATTAAATGCCTTTCATAAAGTTATAAGGTTATCGAGTTGTGAAGTTACGCTTACTTAAACTTCACAACTCGATAACCTTCTTTACAACGTTGATAAAAAGGCCATTGTATCTACACCATCGGCATAATCACTTAAGCCAGGGCGTTGAGTTTGCCCAAAAGCAACGCTGTTAGGATACCATCCCTTTGCCGAAGCTACGACCTGAATCTGGCTGGCATGGTCAGCTAACCAGGCTGATGCATCGTCCTGAGTTTGGTAAGTCTGAAAATAAAGAACAGATATAGGCGATACCAAACCCGGATTTTCAGTTATTAGCAGAAAGCCATTATCGAAGTGAGGAACTGCATTGATCAGATAAATCGATTTATTGTAATCGTAGTTATTCTGATACTTATGATTATTGAGGTAAAAAGATACCTGCGGTTCCAACGCGCGTAAAAGAGGGACAAAGTCGTAACCATCCGGAACTAATAGGGTGGATACATTACGACAGCCAAGCCCATAATAATCTAAAACGTCGCGACCAAGTTTCAGAAACTCTTCTTCATTCTCTTCACCCATTAACAGACCGACCGATGTGCGATTTTTTCGGATCAGATGCGGCTTCTTGGCAAAATAGTATTCGAAATAGCGGGCTGTATTGTTACTACCAGTGGCAATGTAGACATCGGCGGCATTTAACCGTTCGGCTTCTTCAATCCACGGGTCGAACGCTGGGTTGATCTCCTTTATTTTTTGTATTAAATAATGAATTAATACAAAATCCTGTGAGCTAAGCTTCGCTAAAAGCCGGTTACCACTCATGAGTACACAAAGTAGATCATGAAAGCCAACAGCCGGGATATTACCCGCCATAACAACCCCGACCGTGCGGGCGGACGTATTTAAAGTCTCTGTTTTGAGCGACGGATACTGGTCAATCCAGGCAGTGAGTTTATCCACCGACAAGAACTGGTCTGCAATAGCCCGCAGCGCATTTAACGAGTTGGCAGGCGTGAAAAAATTATTTTTGTGATAGGCCCGTTGGGCAATTTCGTCCAGTTCGGGCTGTGAACTGGCTGAGCGAAGAAAGTCGCCCAAAGCCACGAACGTTTGCAGGCGTTCTGATTGAAGCATGAATTAGATAAACAAATGGAATACACCATCAACTAATGTAATGAAATATTAGTTTGCCGCCAACCTTTAAATAGTTATATTTGTTGTTCAATTTAGGAAGTCATATTTTTAGCGTATATAAATCAGACTGCTCATGGCAATCATGATCACCGACGAGTGCATCAACTGTGGTGCCTGCGAACCCGAATGCCCAAACACGGCTATTTACGAAGGCGGGGTTGAATGGACCTGGGGTGGAGGAACCGAATTAACCGAAGTCGATTTTGGCGATGGTACAGTTGTGAGCGGCAAAGCTCCCCAAACGCCTGTCTCAAACGAATTCTACTATATTGTATCGGATAAGTGTACCGAATGTGTAGGCTTTCATGAAGAGCCTCAATGTGCAGCCGTTTGTCCGGTAGATTGCTGTGTACCCGATCCAGATGTTGTTGAGGAAGAAGAAACCTTACTAGCTAAAAAAGCATGGTTACACGCCGAAGCTTAATAGTATAGTCGATTAAGAAAAATCTGGCAAAGCCCGATCAGTCCGCTGATCGGGCTTTGCTGCTTTATACGCGTTTATTGGCTCCAAATCGTGGATAATAGCCCCGAAATCTGATAATTTTCTACAAGAATAATATTTGGTAAATTGATTTATAAGCCAAATAAATTAAAAAATTTTATTTTAAGTCATTTTCAGCATTTCTAATAGAATTAATAGTCTAATTTCAATAATATTGACTAAAAAACACAAAAATGGGTGTTTTTTTTGCACTATAACTTGCATAGAATAATTTCTATGACAACATTTGCTCAGAAATATAACCTACATCGGATCTTTACCCCGCCAAATTATTAGTATGAAAAAAGCAATTTTACTTATTAACTGTTTGTTTCTTGGTTTTGCCGCTCAAGCGCAGGATTCTACAAGTGCCACTCCTGGAAAGTTCACCTTCTCTGGTTACATGGACACCTATTATTTCGGGAACTTTAATAATCCTAAGAGCCAGTCGAACTTAGGGTTGAATGGTTCAGGCGTTGGAAATGCTCGGGCGTTTGATCAGAAAGCTGGTCAATTCGGAATTGGCTTGATTCAGGCTAAAGCAGTTTACTCGGCTAGTAAAGTTGATGCTGTAATGGACCTGACATTCGGAACATTCGCTGATCTGGGAAACTATGGTAACAACATAGGTTTACTTGGAACTCCTGGTTCAACGGCTTTAGCCGTTAAGCAGGCATACATCGTGTTTAAAGCAACCGATAAACTGTCGTTCACAGCTGGTCAGTTTGGTACGCATATCGGTTATGAGGTGATTGATGCTCCGATTAACTATAACTACTCGCTCTCTAACCTCTTCAACAACGGTCCCTTCTATCACATCGGCTTGAAAGCTCAATATGCATTCAGTGATAAGGCTTCGTTAATGTTAGGTTTGGTTAACAACGTTGATAATCTGGTTGATAACAACAAAAAGAAAGGTCTGATCGGTCAGTTCTTCTTCTCCCCAGTTTCGGGCTGGAATGTTTACCTGAACGGTATTATCTCAAACGAAGCATCGAAAGACATTACCAACGCAAATGGCACTGTGGCTGTTTCGGCTGATGATGCTATGTATCAACTCTTCGACCTGACAACCACGTATCAGATTACCTCGAAATTCTTCTTGGGCCTGAATGCTGCCGCTGGTTCGCAAAAGGGTGATTATCAAGGTGTAGGTGGTCCAGTTACGTCGAAAAGCTGGGGTGGTGTTGCTGGTTATGCTAACTATGCATTCACCGACAAGTTTGGCTTAGGCGTTCGTTACGAAACATTCGACAACAAAAACGGCGCGCGTGCCCTGACAGATGCTGCTGGTAACGGTGCTAGCGTTAACTCGATCACGGTTACGGGCAATATCACAGCTGCAGATGGTCACGTCCTCCTCAAGCCTGAACTACGAATTGACAGCTATTCGGCTAACAAATTCGAGAAAAACGACGGATCGCTGTCAAAATCACAAGCTACCCTCGGTATGGCTGCCATCTTTAAATTCTAATACGCGTACCACGTTTTCTTAACCTAATTTAATTTTTAACTATTTCAGTACAACAAAAAACCTCGATTACAATGCAAAAGCCCAATTACATTCCTCTTATTCTGTTGGGAATTGTTGCCGTGCTCGGCATAATCCCCGGTTTCAACGGTGTTCCGACCCAAATCGTAACGGAAGGCATCAACTCAGGCGATACGGCCTGGATGCTTGTCGCTACTGCTCTGGTTCTGTTGATGACACCCGGTCTGGCGTATTTCTACGGCGGTATGGTTAATAACAAAAACGTTATTTCAACGATGCTTCAGAGCTTCGTAGCAATGGGTGTTATTAGCGTTCTATGGGTTGTAGTTGGTTTCAGCCTGGCGTTTGGTTCAGATATCGGTGGCTTTGTTGGTAACCCAATGGACCACTTCATGTTCAAAGGTGTTCTGGACGGTAAGCCATGGTCGCTAGCCGCTTCGATCCCGCTGGTTGTATTCGCTTTCTTCCAACTGAAGTTTGCGGTTATCACACCTGCTCTGGTAACGGGGTCGATGGCTGAGCGGATCAACTTCCGGTCGTACGTTCTGTTCATGATCTTGTTTAGCCTATTCGTATACGCACCGTTAGCGCATATGACCTGGCATCCAGATGGTATCCTGTTCAAATTAGGTGTGCTTGACTTTGCCGGTGGAACGGTTGTTCACATGTCGGCTGGTTGGGCTGCTCTGGCAGGTGCTTTGTATCTGAAGCGTCGGAAGTCGCACCTCGAAGCTAGCTATTTCCCACCAGCAAACATTCCATTCGTATTGTTAGGAACAGGTCTGCTGTGGTTCGGCTGGTTCGGTTTCAACGCTGGTTCGGCAGTTGGTGCTACTCCGCTTGCTGCTTCTGCTTTCGCTACAACAAACACAGCTGCCGCTGCTGCTGGTCTGGGCTGGGTACTGTTCGATGCTGCTAAAGGCAAAAAAGTATCTGCACTTGGTTTCTGTATCGGTGCCGTAGTTGGTCTGGTGGCAATTACGCCTGCTGCTGGTTTCGTAACGATCCCAACATCGATCTTCATTGGTACGGTTGCTTCTATAATTTCGAACTACATTGCTCACCTGCGTTCTAAATCAACTTTGGACGATACGCTTGACGTATTCCCTTGCCACGGTGTAGGCGGTATGGTTGGTATGGTTATGACGGGTATCTTCGCTAGCAAAGGTGTTAACTCGGCTGTTGTTGATGAAGGTCTGGCATTTGGCCAAACAACTCTGTTCGTAAACCACATGATTGCACTGGTAGGTGTATCGGTATTCGCCTTCGTCTTATCGTATGCACTGTTGAAAGTGACCGATATGATTCTGCCACTGCGTGTAACTGAAGAAGACGAGAAGTCGGGTCTGGACGTAAGCCAGCACGACGAATTCCTCATCGAAGCATAGAAAGAATTACGATGTACGACTTACGAATTTTGATCTACTATGCGTCAGCCTAAATCAAAACTCGTAGTCGTACATCGTAAATGATACTTCAACAGAGCCACAGGCACCTGTCTGGCCTATGTCTGGCAGCTTTATCTGTGGTTTTGTTGTACTCATGGAGCCGTTCCCGCCTGGGAGCGGTTTCCTATTTTATAGAGGAGTGAATTCGAGAAATGAAGAATATTTGCCTTGTGCGACCTTGATCTTTGTTCTTCTGTACTCGCTTGGCTTCGTCAAGTGAGTATGGATGGAAGATGTTTTTTCTCCGGGTTAAAACCCGGAGAAAATAAAAGAGCAAGCTTTAATAGCTATAAGAATGTAAGATAGGGTGTGACCCCGATGGGGTCAAATGTTTATAGCTAATATAACCTTTCTATAAGCATATGACCCCATCGGGGTCATACCAAGCAATCACCAAAAAAGTACTATTTAAGCTAAAATCGTAACAACTAACGCCAGAATAGCAGGCAGCGCCTGTACGAAAAAGATGGATTTCTGAGCTGTTAGCGCCCCATAGATACCAGCAACAATAACACAACCCAGGAAGAAATAGGCAACATTCACACGCCAGGCGCTATCGTCAATCAATAAAGACCAGATAAGGCCAGCAGCTAAAAAACCATTGTACAGCCCCTGATTGGCCGCAAGCGCTTTGGTGGGTTCAAACAAGTCTTGGGGAAGCGACCGAAAGGTTTTGCGCCCTCGGGTTGTCCAGGCAAACATCTCGAGCCATAAGATATAGATGTGTTCTATGGCAACTACGCCAATCAGAATTTCAGCAACTAGTTTCATGAGGTAAAGGAAGTGTTGGTTTACTCGAGTCTAGAGAAACAAAAAAGGCCGGTAGTTATACCGGCCCAAGTTGCTTAAAAATCAGTGGCTTTCCAATATCATAGCGGGCTCTTCTACCTCCATTAGCCCTTCGGCGTTGATGGCCGTTAGCCGTACGGGCAGCGTTTCGTTAATGCGTAACGGATCGTATTGCGCAACTACCCGAACGTAGTTTTCGGTGAATCCCTGCATTTTCCCGTCTTCGATGTCTTCCTCAAAGAGTACCGTAGCGTCCCGACCAACCTGCGATTCATAAAAGGCCCGACGTTTTTTGTCGGACAAGATATGAAGCATTTTTGATCGCTCGGCCCGTACATGACCGGGTACTACTGGCTTAATACCGATTGCCGTTGTATTAGGCCGCTCAGAATAGGTAAACACATGCAGGTATGAAATGGGGAGTTCGTTCAGAAACAGGTAAGTTTCTTTAAACTCGGTATCGGTTTCGCCAGGGTGTCCAACAATAACATCTACACCAATGCAGGCATGGGGCATCAAATCCTTTATTTTCTGTACCCGATCAGCATACAGTTCGCGTTTATACCGACGGCGCATTAGGCCCAATACACGGTTACTACCCGACTGGAGTGGCACATGAAAATGGGGCACAAATCGCTTCGATTGGGCAACAAACTCAATAATCTCGTCGGTAAGCAGGTTTGGCTCGATGCTTGAAATACGGAATCGTTCAATGCCTTCGACCTCGTCTAATGCCCGTACCAGATCAAAAAAAGTTTCCTGCCGTTGGCCATCGACCAGTCCAAAATCACCAATGTTTACGCCGGTTAAAACAATCTCCTTGACCCCTCGTTCGGCAATTTCCTGTGCCGCGCGAACCACGTTGGCAACCGTATCGGAACGGCTTTTGCCACGAGCCAGTGGAATGGTACAGTAGGCGCAAGGGTAATCGCAACCATCCTGAACTTTCAGGAACGTACGTGTCCGGTCGTTGAGCGAGTAGGAGGCATGGTATTCAATCGCTTCTTCAATGGGTGAGTTGAATACTTGCGCTGGTTGACCGCTCGGCACTTTCTCAAACGTAGGCATGAGTTCGTGCAACCGGAATTTCTCCGATGCACCCAAAACCGCATCAACGCCTGGAATTTCCGAAATTTCTTTGGGCTTCAACTGAGCATAACATCCCAGAATAGCCACATAGCCATCGGGATTTATTTTCTGTGCTTCTCGGACAATCTTCCGGCATTTTTTATCGGCATTGTCGGTCACAGAACAAGTATTGATGATGAAGATGTCGGGTTGCTGGTTGAATTCCACGCGCTCGTAACCGTGCTGCTCCATCAGGCGGGCCAGGGTCGAGGTTTCGGAGAAGTTCAATTTACAACCGAGTGTATAGAAAGCGACTTTTTTCACAGCTAGTAATATATCCTGCAAAATTACAAAAAAAAGGTGGGCTACGTTCCCTTACTCAAATTGGGAGTCGGTAGGTTTAATGGGTTTAGTGCTTCTTTTAGTATGAAACATAGTCTACCGATCATCCTGATTTGCAGTATTATGGGTTTAATGGCGAGGCCAGTTTGGGCTCAGCAACCCGTTAGCGAAACTGTCACGTATGGGCCCGATTCGCAACGTCAGCAAGGCGTTCCTAAAGGAGTTGTGACAAAGTATGTCTGGAAAAGTAAAGTGTTTCCCAATACCATTCGCGAGTACTATATATACGTGCCTGCTCAGTACGATGGCAAGACGCCAGCGGCTTTAATGGTGTTTCAGGATGGACATACCTACGTAAAAGAAGACGGCGATTTTAGGGTTCCGATCGTATTCGATAACCTGATTCAGCAAAAAGCCATGCCTGTTACTATTGGCTTGTTTATTAATCCCGGCCAGCACGGCGATGAGGTACCCAAAGAGCCTTTTAAAGCCGATAACCGCAGCTTTGAGTACGATACAATCACGAATCAGTATGCCCGGATGCTGATAGACGAACTGATTCCTGAACTTAGCAAAACCTATAAACTAACCGATTCGCCGACCATGCGGGCTATTTGTGGGCTTTCGTCGGGGGGAATCTGTGCGTTTACCGCAGCCTGGTTACGTCCCGATTATTTCCATAAAGTACTAAGCCAGATCGGTAGCTTTACCAATATTAAAGGCGGCTATGTCTATCCATCCTGGATTCGGAAGGCACCAAAGCGAAATATCAAAGTGTTCTTACAGGATGGGAGTAATGATCTCGATAATGCCCACGGCAACTGGTGGCTGAGTAACCTGCAAATGGAAGCCGCTCTGAAGTTTAGTAAGTACGACTACAAATTTGTGGGTGGTACTGGTGGGCATACCGGTAAACATGGCGGTTCGATACTGCCCGAATCATTGCGTTGGTTATGGAGCGATGTTGTCAGTAAATAACGGCTGTCATCCATTGAGTATGTATTTTTGTGCTACGTATGCACTTATTCTATCAATCTGGGTTAGAGGGCCCCAATCCGCCTGAGTACTTAAGCGAAGATGATTCGCGTCATGCTATTAAAACGCTTCGACTTGGAATTGGCGAGCTAATTGCTGTAACTGACGGACAAGGAAACCGTTATGCGGCCGTTATTACAAAAGCCGATGCTCGACGGTGCGCCTTTCGAATAACCGAAACGCAAACAACAGCACCGCGACCATTTTCTATCCGAATTTGTGTGGCTCCGACCAAAAACCTGGATCGTATCGAATGGTTTGTGGAAAAGGCCGTTGAGATTGGCATTGAACGAATTAGTTTCTTTTTTGGGCAACATTCTGAACGGCGAGTACTGAAACTGGAACGAATTGAAAAGATTGCCATATCGGCTATGAAACAGTCATTGCAATCGTTTTTGCCTATATTAGATGAAGCGATTCCATTTGGCGAGCTGTTGAAAACCATCTCGGAGGAGCAACGATTTATTGCTCATTTGCCAGCTAACGAACCACCTGTGCATTTGGCTAAGGTGGCAACGGTAGGTGGGAAGTACACCGTGTTGGTTGGCCCTGAGGGTGATTTTTCGGAAAAAGAGATTCAACAGGCTATTGAGGCTAATTTTAAGATGGTAACGCTTGGCCCTAATCGACTGCGTACCGAAACAGCCGCTTTAACGGCTTGCCAACTATTGAACTTTATAAACGCATGAAAAAGCTATTGCTGACAGTATTCATTATTCACTATTCATTATGCATTGCCCAGGGCCAATACGCCTATAAAATTGCCAAGTTGAAATACAATGGTGGAGGAGACTGGTATGCCAACAAAACCTCGTTGCCGAACCTGATAAAGTTTGTCAATGCCAATTTGCGGATGAATATCTTCCCGGAAGAAGACATTGTTGAGCCTGCTAGCCCCGATCTTTTTGGCTATCCGTTTGTTCATATGACGGGCCACGGCAATATTACATTTAGCGATGCCGATGTACAGAACATGCGTCGTTATCTGATGTCGGGTGGTTTTTTACACATCGACGATAACTATGGTCTGGATAAGTTCATTCGTCGGGAAATGAAGAAAGTGTTTCCCGAACTCAATTTTGTTGAGCTTCCTTTCAACCATCCCGTTTATCAGCAGAAGTTCAAATTTGCGAGCGGTTTGCCTAAAGTGCATGAGCATGATGGTAAAGCCCCACAGGGCTTCGGCCTGATTTATCAGGGAAGATTAGTCTGTTTTTACAGCTATGAGTGCGATTTGGGCAATGGCTGGGAAGATCAGAGTGTTTATAATGACCCCGAACCCGTTCGTCAGCAGGCTTTGCGCATGGGCGCCAATCTGTTACAATATGCGACGACCACAAATTAATTAAAGTATTATTTGGGGATATAAACCCAAATCGGTCGAAAAATCGTTAGTTTTGTAGTAATATTCTTAGTGACTTGTCTAGTTCACCTTTTAATTTGTTACGCTTGTGATTGTACTAGCCGCATTTCTTGGACATTGGTATTTGTCCCTGTTTTGCCAAACATTCTTCCTACACCGTTATTCTGCCCATAAAATGTTCTCCATGAGCAAATTCTGGGAGCGTTTTTTCTATGCCTTAACGTATGTATCGCAAGGTTCATCATACCTGAGCCCACGGGCGTATGCGGTGTTGCACCGGATGCACCACGCGTTCAGCGATACCGAAAAAGATCCTCACTCACCACATCACACCAAAAATGTATTCACGATGATGTGGAAGACCAAAAATATTTACAACGCTGTATTGCACCGCAAACAAGCTATTGAAAAGCAATTCGACCGGAATTATCCCGAATGGAACTTCATTGAAAAGCTTGGTGATTCGTGGGCTTCGCGGGCAGGTTGGGGTGTTCTCTACACTGTATTTTATGTGTTTGCCTTTATCTACCTGGATATGCACTGGGCATTTTTCTTCCTGTTACCTGTTCACTTTGTAATGGGACCCGTGCATGGTGCTATTATCAACTGGAGTGGGCATAAATATGGTTACGCCAACTTCGACAATCAGGATAAGTCGAAAAATTCGCTGATTCTGGATGTTGTTATGATGGGTGAATTATTCCAGAATAACCACCACAAACGCCCCAATTCGGCAAACTTTGGTGCTAAATGGTTCGAATTTGATCCAACTTTCCCACTCATTGGCATTTTGCACAAGCTACACGTTGTTCGGTTAAGACCGTCGGCTGAAGCGAAGAAAGCGCAACAAGAGGTTGGCCATGACCGCCGGGTTGAGGTTGAAGAAGTTGAAAAAGAAATAGAGGCTTAAGCAAAGCCAAGCACTACATATAAAAAAAGCTCCGAGCAATCGGAGCTTTTTGTTTTTTGTCATTCCGGGTACTGTCTTTGTTTGCAAGAAAAACGCTATAATTTTTTCAAGATTCGACTAAT
>NZ_BAAHBI010000021.1:0-48375 GCF_054776755.1 Spirosoma litoris
GAATACCGGCAGGCGGCTTAAATTCCAGTCAAAACTGGCTCACCAAATGGGGTAAGGACAAAATCACTATGATCCAGTGTTAGATCGCTGGCTCTGGATATTAGTATTAATCCAAGTTGCGAGATATGAACCCCGTCCGCCAGTGAGGTCGTTTTAGAGTAGCTTACACTTTAAACGATCACTCACATGACTGACAAGGCACTGGCAATTTACTGCCTACTTGATGATATGTTTCAAATTATGGGCCTAAAAACAGACCCTCATTGTAAACTCAATGATGCTGAGGTAGCTACCACCGCCCTGATGGCAGCCCTGTTCTTCTATGGTAATCAAACCACGGCTTGTGACTATATGCAACACCATATGGGTTGCCAAATGATTGATAAATCTGGCTTCAATCGCCGACTGCATCGATTAGAAAACACCTTGCTGGTTGTCTTCAGGGCATTAGGCCTAGCCCTAAAAGAGCTTAATACCTCTGCTCGCTATATCATTGATTCTTTCCCAGTGGCTGTCTGCCGCAATTGCCGTATTCCTGTTTGTAAGCTGCTAAAGGGCAAGGCTTATCATGGCTACAATCAGGCTAAAAAGGAGTATTTCTATGGTTTTAAAGTCCAGCTTATCACGACGGCGGCTGGTCAACCAGTGAATTACTATGTTAGCGCAGGTAGTTTCCACGACAGTACAGCCTTCCAATCGATGCAGCTTGATTTACCAGCGGGTAGTATGCTATACGGGGACAGCGGCTACACCGACTATGAGCAGGAGGAGCTGTACGCTGATTGCGAACAAGTTACCCTGCTAATTCATCGTAAGCGTAATTCAAAACGACCCGATGAAGCTTGGCAACGATTTCTCAAGAAATATTTTCGTAAACCTATCGAGACGGTCATCAGTCAGATCGAGACGCTTTTTCCTCGCAAGATTCATGCTGTCACTGTAAAAGGGTTTCTGTTGAAAGTCTTCCTATTCGTGCTAGCCTACGCTATTGACGAGGCTTATATCAGTCCAAGCAATCACGCAACTTAGATTAGTATTACCATTTTGTGCAGTTGAGGTAGTACTAGTTCGGCCAGTGGAAAAGTAAATAACTTGGTGAGGATGGTTTAGACAAGCTTATTGATTCAATAGCTTTTTCTTCTGGGTAGAGTTGCTTCATGGCGTGGTTATTTCTTAATCAATCGTTTCAACTCCTCAATTTCAACCTTCATCTCTTCAATCGTCTTTTCCTGCTTGATCTGATGCAGCGTCAACTCCTCCACTTTCTCAAGTAGCTTCGCATTCATCTTAACCAGGTCAACGCCATCTTTCGCCACCTGCTCGGCCGAGGGTACGCCTGGTAAATGTTGATTTGCATCAATGTATTTCTTTACCTCGGCTAGGGGTGTCAATCGGTAGCCTGGCATAAACACCTTATCACTCCACTCTGACGGATTGCTTATACGTAACTGATACCGAGCTTTGACAACCTCCCCTTTTTCATTGACGGATAGGAACTGGTCGGTTGACTGAGTCGCAGGACTGGAAGCGGTTAGATTGGATAGGGTTAGGCCGCTGGCATTGGGGGTTTCGCTGACGACTTCTAATCGGTTTGTGGGCGCTGATGTACCGATACCGACATTAGCGTTATTTCCCAGTATTAGGGCGTTACTGATAGCGACGTGTGAACCAGATCCGATAGCTGTGGCATTGTGGAGGCCATCTTCTGCCTGGCTGTTGTAGCCCATCAGTATGTTATCGTCTCCTGTGGTGATGTTGGTTCCTGCATTGGGACCAATGATAATATTGTGGGAGCCTGTAGTATTGTTGGAACCAGCCCCATGGCCATGAAATATATTATAACTACCGATGGTAGTATTGTACCCAGAATTATTACCAATGAATGTATTAGAATTTCCATCATTTCTGTATCCGGCACCATCACCAATAATGACATTATTGCCTCCAACTTCATTCATTGCCCCAGCAAAACTTCCAACAAATGTATTCGAGGAACCAAACTTATTACTTGTACCAGAATAACTTCCAATAAGCGTATTGTTAGAACCTGGACCAGCCTTAAACCCTGCATTAAATCCAAAAAAGCTATTATCTGAACCCAATAAATTGGTAGATCCAGCACCAGTGCCAACTAAGGTATTTTCAAAGCCAGGCGTATCAGAATTAGACGTGTTTGCTACATAATTCCTCTGCGCCTTAACAGAGTAAATGGAAATTAATAAGAGGAAGGTAAAGAGTTGTTTCATGGCATAGTAAGATTTAGATGGAAGGAAGAAGAGAAGCGTAAAACTTGTCTTTTGGGTATGAACATTAAAGGATTGTCATTTAATTTTGATCTATTGCATCTTTAGAAAAACTTTTCATCATGAACGTCGAAGCCCCTATTCAGGAACCTATACGGGAGGATTGGCAAGCCGATCTGGAAAACCAAAAGAACGTTTCGCTGGATGATCTGAAGTTTATTTTCGCCCAGGCCGAAAAGCGGCTGGATGATGGTATAAAGAACTTCGATGCCACAACTACTAAGTCCATTTCCTTTATCAGCTTAACCGCCACACTGCTGACAGCCCTTACCGCTTATTTTTTCGCTAACCATGACCCCCAAGGCGTCTTTAGCCCAAAGCTTTTTACGGTCTTCTGCTGCTGCCTGTACACATTCTTTGTGCTTTACCGATTTGTTCGGATTGTATTACCGACATCCTATCAGCCAATTGGAAGTTACCCTCAAGATCTTTACCAGGATAAGTTCTTTACGGATCAAATCAAGGAAAAAAGCAAAACGATCAGCCTATCCACTGTTTATTTGTACTTAGGTGAATTGGAGAACTACAATTGCCGAATCCATCACAACTCAGAAGCGAATAAAGTACGACTAGCGATATTCAACAACTCGACCAAACTGATGATTTTCATGCCCGCTGTTGGGATGACCATCTATTCGGTAGTGCTTTTGTTGTCACCTTTGTTTTGATCGTCTTTATATCGATGGGTGGGTCGATTGGTCTGGGGCTTGGGTCGCTCTTCTTTTTGATTAAGCTACCCAGCTTTAGTTTCCCTGGTTGACTTTACAGGTTTGTGTGTTTTAGCCATGTGTGGATAGGTTCAGAATTATTTGGTACGCCGTTCTACTGGGCGCGGATCGTTTCGTTGCTCCTGTCGACTGGTGTCCGTGCGTGGACGAGGCTGATCAACCGGCCTGGGAGCCTGTTGGCTTGGCTGCTGCGTTGCGGGCTTAACGGATTCGTTTGGCATAAAAATTAATACTTTCGCCTTTCAAACCAACTTGAAAACGTTCGAGGCCTTTCATCATCCTTTTCCTTGTCTCTTAATTTTTGCAGCAAAAGTTCGTACTCGGACTGACTAAGATGGCCCTTGTTTAGCCTCTCTTTCAAATTCTTTACTTTATCTTCAAAGGCTGACATGATTAAAAAAGATTGAGGTTGAAGTAAGAAGTCTGTTAGTTAAAGTTGGTGTGTGGGATGGTCCTATTTATCCGGACAGTCAAGTAAGCAAGTTTTGATTTAAATTTAAATAGTAATTCTGTTCAAATTGCTCAGGGCTTATATTGCCCAGCGACGAATGTCGCCGTTTACGATTGTAATAGCATTCAATATAATCGAACAATTCTATTCTGGCATCTTCTAAGAACCAGAATACGCCATTTTCAATTAGTTCGGCTTTTAAACGCGACCAGCAGGACTCCATAAATGCATTATCATAGAGATCATCAGGTCGGCTCATACTTTGCCTAAATTGATGATCGGTTAAAGTTTGGCGGAATTCTTTGCCAACATACTGGCCACTCCGATCCGAATGAATAATACTGCCAGCTGTTAATTGATTAGAGTTAATCGCTTTCCGTAAGGCACTGTGCACCAACTCTTCTTCCATATTGTCTGCCACAGACCACCCTTTGATCTTGCGGCTGAACAAATCCATCCAGGCGGCCAGATAAACCCACTCACTGCCCGCCAGTGGGATATACGTAATGTCACCAACTAGGACTTTACCCGGTGCTGTAGGAGACTCCATTTCCAATAACAAGTTGGGGCTAAAGGGCCCATTGTGCCAGCTATCCGTATGTCCGTAGTGCGTGGAATAAAGCTACGGGGCTGAATGGCTCGTAGCCCTTCGGCTTGCATAAGTCGCCTAAGCTGGTGACGCCCTACTTCAAAGCCCTGCTCCTGTAGTTCAGTTAACAACCGTCTACTTCCATACCGCCGACGATGATCTGTAAAACTAGTGAGCATTGCTTGCCGTAATTTTTCTTTCCCTTCAGTCAGTTGATAGCTTTGTCCGCTCTGATAGGCGTAATAGGCGCTTCGCCTAATACCAAGCGTATTACAGAGTCGTTCTATGGGGAAATCACCTGCCAACTCGGCCACAAGTTGATAAGTCAATGTCAAGTCATGCGACTGAAAATGGCTAAGGCTTTTTCTGTACAACTGGATGCTACGTCACTGATAACGAGTGCTTTGAGAATAGCTTTTTTAACTCTTCCTGGGTTAATTGAAGAGCATGCAGTTTCTTGTCTAAGTGCCTCAACTTAAGGCCACGCTGCTTTTCCTGATTGAGCGCCACTCGCTCTTTTTGATAGGCCGCCCCTTTACTAATCATATTCCAGATGATAACCGCCAACTTACGCGCCGTGGCGATAATGGCAGCAATCCGACCTTTCTTGAAGGCAATGCGCTTAAAGAAAAGTGTTAGCTCATGGTCTTTCTGGTTGCCAATTGAATTGGCCGCATGGCGCAAGGCCTTGGCAATCGTATTGCGACCCGAAGGCCTACGATTACTGATGACTTTTCCTCCGCTGACTTTATTATTGGGCACTAGGCCCAGCCAACAGGCAAAACTCTTGGCATTGGGAAATTTATGAATATCATGACCTAGGCTGGTCAGCAAGCATAGCACCGTATTATAGCTGACGCCGGATACGGCAAACAGGTCGGTTCGGAAATACTGATAAACTAACTGCGAGAGATTAAATCCTGGAGCATGTTTACTCGCTCGCTTGCGATGAGTTTTTAATTGCTTCTGTTGCTCTGCCCTTACTTCAATTTGGGGAGCATATTTGACCAAAAACGTTTCGATGACCCGGTCGCATTCTTTAATCTTGCTTTCGTAAAGCCGATAAAAATCCAGCGAGGCCTCTAACTCGAACAGCAACTCCGGCCGCCACCAGCCTTGTAGAGCATCAGCAATCTCCTGACGAGACTTTTTGAACCGATCACCCACCCGCGATACCAACTCATCAGCGTCCCGATGCCCAGCCAAGATGGCTTCAATAACAGCCATGCCTGATTGACCGGTGATATCACTCAGCACCACATCCAATCGGATATTCATTAGCCGGAGCGCCTTCTGCATCTTACTGGAGTAGCGAGCCGACTGCTGAACCAGATGCTGACGATGGTAATAGTAAGTTCGTAGCTGTTGAAAAGTGTCACTTAGCAGCAAACTGCCTGATAGCAAACCCAATGAGTGAAGTTTTTGAATCCAAATGCAGTCGATGACATCGGTTTTGCGCCCTTTCACATTTTTGGTCTGGCTACCGCCCACTAGCAGCACCTCAAAGCCAGCCTGCTGAAGAGCATTGAACAAGGTTTGCCAGTAGCTGCCGGTACTTTCCATAGCGATCGTAGTGATGCCGTGTTGACGAAAATAGTCAATAAGTTGCTGATGGTCTTTGGTGTAAACGCCAAATTCGCGAACGTTGTCTTTGTTGTGGTTAGGCCACCAGATGACTGCGTGAGTCCACGTCAATGCCAGCGGCATGAGCATGGATAATGGTAAAGGATGCTTGACTGTTTCCCATAGTACAGTAGAGGTTAGTGACTTCTAGGAGCGCACTGGGACTGTAAGAGTTTTCTGTACGGGATTCGCCGAAGCGATCACCAATTCATTCACCAAATGCTTTTCAAGAAGAAAAGGCATCGTGCGCTCCAGCCCAGATTTTAAGGAAGGACTCGGTTAGGTACCAGTAAAAGCGGGAGGCTTGGTTCAGAAAGTCGGCCAAAGGTAGAGCTTCTAATGGGGAGATAAGTTGTAGTGGCTATTCAACTAGGGCAAACGCATGAAGGCTAACAAATGACACTTAGTTGATAGCTTTGGCCTATGAGCCAATCTATTCGCCACTTTTTCCTTCAAATCGAAGACTTCCGCCAGCCGGGCAAATGTTCCTATCGACTGGCTGACCTTCTACTCACCGGTCTTTGTACCCTACTTAGCAATGGACAAGACTACCAAGACATGGTAATTTTCGCCCAAACTCGCGCCCCCCAACTGCCTGAGCTGATTGACCTTTCAGGCGGTATCCCCTCTCATGATACATTCAATAGAGTTTTCCAACTCCTTGATCCAGATAGGCTTCGCTCATGCCTGGAGCAACATGGTAAAGCTATTTTGGATCTGTTAGCCCAAAAACAGCTCTGTCTGGATGGTAAAAAGTTACGCGGGGCTGCCCCTCGCAGCAAAGGCACTGAAGGCCTCTGGATCGTCAATGCTTGGGTGGCTGAGAATCGACTCTGTATTGGCCAACAACGGATAGAGGATAAGAGCAATGAGATCGATGTGCTGCTACCACTGATTCAACGAATCGACAGCGAAGAAGCTATTGTTACGATTGATGCCATCGGCTGTCAAACGGCTGTTGTTCAGTAAATTATTAAGCAACGCGACCACTATCTATTGGCTCTCAAAAGCAATGGCAGCGGCCAACCGTCAGGAAACCCTGTGGGAAGAAGTCCAGTGCGCTTTCAAAGCCAATGCCGGGCTCAGCGCAGAAGAGGAATGGTGTTATGATCGTGCTCGTTTTGAACAACGCCGGTGTCGTATCCTAGTGGCTGCTCAAGTGCTTGACAACTGCTTTATTGAGCAATGGCCAGGCTTGCAAACTATAGTGTAGATCGAAGCTAGCCGGCATGTAGGGGGCAAACGGCAAGGGGAAGTTCGGTACTATATCAGCGACGAATTAGAGTTAAATCCATTGTATTACAGCAAATTGGCTCGTGGTCATTGGAGCATAGAGAACCACTTGCACTGGCATCTGGACGTGACTTTTACCGAGGATGCCAGCCGGGTACGTCGGGGAAATGGTCCTGAAAATCTCTCTACACTTCGCAAGTTAGCTTTGCAGTTATTGACTCAGCAAACAGACCGCCTAAGCTTACAAAAACGGCGCGTGAAGGCATCGTTTGATCTGACATATTTAAAGAAGATCATTTCTTAGCATTCATGCGTTTGCCCTACTATTCAACAGCGTGCGCGCTGTATACTGATTTTAATATATCGCGTTCTTGTTCGGTTCGACGAAGTTGGTCGTATTCTTGTTGAGAGACACCATTTTGGGGGTCATTCGGTTTACCATGCCCTTTCCAACGATACAGGATATTTTCTGAAATATCCAGGGCACGGGCCACATCGGGGACACTCCGTTGCCCAATAGTCACTAGGCGAACGGCTTCATTTTTAAACTCATAATCGTACTTTCGGCGTGGCTTTGCCGGGTTGTGCTTTTTGGTCATGGTACAGCTAAGTTAAGCAACTCAACTGTCCGTCAAAACCGGGCCACCCCATTGAGCTTTTTATTCTGCTCTTGAGCCCAAATAGATTTTCCCTTAAACGTTTGGTTCTCGGGTCCCATTGGAATTCTCAACATTCAATATGTGGAGATCCAAATTCATCACATTCAGCATTATAGGTGACTTGCATTTGGATAAAGCCTTGTGAGTCTTCCAGGTTGTTATCATTAGAGGTGGGTACTTTTTTAATGTCGGTGAGTAATTGATTATTCGTGGTGGATTTACGAAACCAGAAAAGAACGCACATTCTGTTAATATGGTACATGGTAAGCGAGCTGTGCACCCTCAGGTGGTCGCTATACCAAAATGATGCCTATGTAACCGAGGTGCTAAATGTAACCCAGCGCGCTACCGAGTTAAAACCGCATGGAAATGCAGTGAAGGCGGAAAATGTGGCTTTAAACAAAAATAGCCGCACTTTTGGGGGTGCGGCTCGGTACTAGTCAATGAGTTAAAAAACCTTTCAGCAGAGAGCGAGGCATTGGAACCCCTCCCCTCTAAAAATCTATAACAGTCTCATTTTAACCGAGTCACGGAGCTAACAGCTCTATGACGAATTTCGACGTAACCGCATCTGTAACCGCGTCGCGAGCAAAAAAAGGGTCTCCCCTCTTTTTAAGCAACAGCTCCTGTTGTCTCAACCAATAGTTGAGTTGCAGGATGCATACGAATAACAGACCGGCGTGCAGCTACGTCGTTAAGAAAATTTCCGGATGGCGTAACTGGCCGACTAATAAGAGCGTCAATAGTACGCTGTAAACCTTCAGCTCTTTTGTCTGCTGCTTCTAACTGGCGGTCTTTTATAGCAAGTTGCTCACGAAGTTTTGCAAATTCTTCAAGTAGCCGGTCTGCAACTTGATTGCCGAATGATTCCGAGCTTATTACCTTTTTTGTTTCTGTTTGGCTAACTCCTCTAAATTGATCAACAGTCATCTCAAAAAACTCGGCAATTTGCTCTAATCTACTGGCTGTATACGAGCTATGTTTTACCATGTAATCAAAGCCCGGAGCTGTCATACCTAAAAACTCATAAAGGGCCTTCTTAGTCTCCTTCTTTTCTTTCAAGAGTTCTTCAATTCGATCTTTAATTGGGTAAATCATTGCATTACAAGTCGTTAAGTGTAATTAATGAAAACTAAAGAAATATATTTAAAGAGAACTTTGTTTTTAAATTAAAGAACTCTTTATATTTGCCTTGTAATTAATACAAGGTCTGCTACAATTCTTGTAACAAATCTTGCAACAAATAAAGGTAAATACAAAGAAATGTTTGTAAACGGTTAAAAAAGCCTATGAACGAGCGTATTGATCCACACTATCATTTTCTAAAAAAATATGATAAGGAACGCTGGAATAATTTTAGAGCTGAATTGATGAGGTTAGAGTTGTTTACGACTTTTGAACGCTCAATCCTTAAAAATGAGAAGATTACGCTAGTAAATATTCCTTCCTGGGTTCGCACCTGCATGGTGCGTTTTATGCCGTGGTGGAGTCAAGAAAATTTTGATTCACTAACCTGGCCAGCGCTGCCAGCGCTAGAAACAGTCGAGTAATTTTAAAATCCCTTTTAACATGTTTCAACAATACTACCTAAGTCGGGAACAGATTGCTGCGCTTTCCATTGACGAATTAGGCCAAGAGTACGAGAAAGCAAAGAATCACTTAGATGGTTTGCTTAAAATCGTGGAAACGAATAACGCGGCCAAAGTACCGCTGTTGGAACTGATTAAAAAGGCACGAATCCAGTACGTGCTTTTGCGTAGTCGGGAATATAGCCCCATCTATTTCAGACATTTAAAACTAGCTGCCTAGTGTCACGAGTTGCGGCACTGGCAGAGATGGAGAGTAAGCTGCAAAGTGGGCTCTCCGATATAGGGAACGAACATAAACAGAGGGTAGCTCTCCAGGCCATCATAGTAAAGGCCAGCATGGCCAAAGAGCCCGTACTGGAATGGCTGGCAAAGCAACTTGCAGGCCAGCCGATTAGCCAGGGGCTACCCACTGTTAAACAGTTTAAGTGCCCGATTTGTAGCCGTGAGTTCGGCTCTCATCATGCACTTTGTGGCCATCAAAAAAGCCACAAATGAGTCAAGGCAATCAGCTCCGGCGGGGAGCGCTCCAGCTAAAACTGGTGTATGTAGGTTCGACTCCTGCACTGCCTGCAATGGCATAGGGCCATGAGGTTAAGAGTTTAGGAATTGAGTATGGTGTTAACGGCCTGGCAATGATCCAGGCCATTAAACTCTCTCTTCTAAACGATAACGTATATCCTATACCGTTATAAAATCTATCACCTGCCTGGTGCACCTGGCAGCAATCCCTTTACAGTTTCGCCCCGAACAGTCCTAAACGGCTGACGGTTAGACTATTGCCCAAAAATTATTTTTTTGATCCTGGGCTTTCTATAGAGACTCTAAAGAAATACTTACGGTAAATCTATAGACCGTTAAAGCGATGGATGCTGGATAGTGCTTTAAATACTATAGAAAGAAAAAAACTCAATTCCACCATGAAGCGCGAAAAGTCCTCAAAATCAGCACTTAAACCCGATTTAGAGCAATCATTATTCAAATTTCGGCTATTCTTTCACGAATCCACCGACGAATACAAAGCCAAAAACGGCAAACCCTGGCTCTGGTATTCTTACGACATGCCAGAGGAGCGGGACATGTTCCCTCCAGGCCTGGCTCCAGATCTCAGATACCTCCATACAGAACTCCTGAAGCGAGCGTATAAGTGGCCGGATCTGTTCAATTTCCTTAAAGAGTGTTATCCTGTTTATCACCTGAATGCCAATACAGATCCAACCCTAAAGTATTACCTGCCAAAGCACCAGATTCCGTTTCTAAATGATATTTCAACCCGTTACGCGGAAACCCTGGAGGCTCTACTGGCTCAATTAGGTGTAATCGACTGGCAAATAAGACACGCAACCCAAAGCCGCACATTACCAGGCTTTTCTCCGATCAAATTACCGAACTATGAGTTTTATGGAACGTCCTATTTTGAGCGAAACCCACAGATAAGCTACTGGTTTAGCACTCGAAAACTCAAGCTGGTGGAGGTATTTGATAACCGATGTTATAGCCCTCAAAATAGAGTTGGAACCATTGGCCAGGATGAATTTCCAGAACCGAAAGGAGTGCTCTCACCACCACCCAGAATAGTACGGCCAGGCCAGGCCTCCAATGGTCGAACTAACCAGCCTATAACGGTTGGATCAATCTTAAGCCACGTTTCACAATCCTAACGTAAAGCCATGCAGGTAGAACTTTTTCCAGCAGCCACAGCTCCAGAGCCAGCAGCTAAACCCCGAAAAAAAGCGGCTTCAATTCCAATAAACCGCTCTGTATTAGGCACATTTTCCTTTGATTCCTGGGTGAGTTATCCAGCCAAAGCAGTAAACGCAGAAGATGGATTACGAATAGAGTTTTCGGTGCCTGTTCACTCGGATTTATTGGCCGCAATTAATAACCCAGAGAAAACAGAGATCCTTTGTAAGTATCGGGTAAAAAAGGGCTTTAAATGGGGCGAACTTGGCCGTAGAGCCGCTATAAAAATTGAGGCTGATTTAAGCCAGGGGCCAAAGGGAGGGCTTTATTTACACTGCAAAAGCGTTGAAATTCTCCAGCCGGTGGCCATCAATCGCTCCAAGCCATCCAGCGCCCAACTCAAAAAATGGGCAAAAGCAGCAACCGCTTAAAAGATGCCCCAAAAAAGGCCGAAAAAGTAAAAATCTCCACCAGAAACCCATGCGCTGCCGTAGTTAAGAGATCTTTTTTTGCTTGATTTCAAATAGGGGCAATAGGGTTAAATGTCTTAAAATCAATCTAACAGCCTACTTATTTCCACTATGTCAGCTCTTGAAATTGCCCGAATCACGGAAAGCCTAAACGGCCTGAACCTGGAGGGTTTAACGATCCAACAAAAGCCGGATAAAATCCACGTAGCCATCTCTCACGGCCTTATCGGTGGCACCGAATTAGACAAGATCCAGCAAATCATTAAAGGCTACTGCCTACTGTTGGAGGGAGATAGCACTGGCCTATCCTGGCTAATCTGGGGAGACTTACCAACCGCCTAAAAGATGCCTGAAAAAAAAAGCAAAAATCTCCACCTGGAGCCAGTAAGCTGCCATAGGCAAGCGATCTTTTTTAGCACCTAATAAAAAACCATGAACCAGGAAGAATTTACCAGAATAACCCTAGAGGTTCATAAGCTAAAGCTCTACGGAACACAGACAGAACGGCAAGGCAGTCAAATGTTTATAACCTTTCCCGATGGCATCATAATGAGCTATCAACTGGCTACGCTGCTAGAGATTGTAAAGGGCTACGCAATGAGCATCCAGCCCAAAGGAGCAGCCCTTTTTATAACGGTTTGGTAGGATCTTCTAACCCCTTAGAATCAAATGCAGAAACTTAAACTCCTGCTCTACCGAGAGCAGTTTAGGCAACTCGTTTTGTTTGTCCCAGATCCTGGACATATCAGCAATTGGAAAACCATAAATGAAAGCCTGGCCATCCTCCTGCTGCTAGAATGGAGAGTTAAATTAAACTCCCTCCAGATTCTTACCTGGCAAAGACGACCCGCTAACAAACGCTATCCCTTTACCATTCCGCTCACCGTTGGGCTGGCACTCTGGCAAGAACTCCAGAGACAAAGAGTAAGTCCCGAGCTGCTCGCAGTCATTGCCGAACTAGACAAAGCTCTAATGAACGCAGGCCTTAAATCTTAATCCTTTAATCAATTACCCCCATGTTCAAAATCCTGTTTACCTGTTCCCTGCTGGCAGTCCCTGCCGTAATTATTTCGGCCTGCCTGGCCATTGTCATTGCCAGCTTTATGCTCATCTCCCTGCTTATCAATCCCCTGTTCAGACTCCTGGACAACTCAATAAATCAATTCGCCAAACCAGCAAAATTTAATCCGTATGGACACGAGTAAACAAAAATTAGCGGTGAGCACATTCCTCCAGGAAATCGCTCTTTTACTGCTGGCCAGCCAGCCAATTAAGAGCAAACTTCAGGAAGCTGCTGACAAAAGCCGGGGCCGAATATTGGCCGATCTAAAACCGGAGGAGCGTGAGCTTTACCTGGCCAGCCGGGACATAATCCTAACATTATCAAGGCAATTAGCTAACTGTCAAAATATGGACATGCTAATGAAGGTACTCCAGATCGTGCAAGGCATCACAGAGGGCAGCGTAACGGAATATAAAGAGGTAGAAAGCCAACTAATAGAGGCCTAAACCGATGGCAAAGGCACGAGTAACGCCAGCACTGGATGCTATCACAAACGCACTCCAGCCAACCGGGAAGCTAACCGGCTGCATTCAGGCCGGATTTATGAAAGCCATTGTAACATCCGCACAAGCCCAAGCCCTACGGGAGCACATCCTGGCCACCGTGGAGCTCTGCAAGAGCCAGGCCAAAGAACTAGATGAGCTACGGGCTCAACTGGAAGAACAAAAGCAAATCTCACTTTTCAAATAACACCAGAATGAAATTAAACCAAATCCAGGCCATTGGCCGAATCGGCAAAGATGCTGTCATTCACGACTATCAGGGAAAGAAATTTTTAGCCTTTAGCCTGGCCATCGATGAGAGCTACAAAAACAGCGAGGGCACAAAAGTAGAGCGGGTAACTTTCTACGATTGCACCACCGAACAAGAACGCTTTTTCAAGATCGCAAGCTGGCTAACAAAAGGCCGCGAGATTCTGGTGGAGGGTAAACCATCGGTTCGGACGTATGAGAAAGATGGCAAAGCCTATGGTGCCATTAAAATCCAGATCGCTAATATCTCATTAGGAAGCTCTCCACATGATGAGCGGCCAGTGGCTGCTGGACAAGCACCCCAAACGGCAAGGCCAGCGGCCACTACGGCAGCAGTACCTTTCCCTGCCGAGGCAGAAAGCGACGACTTACCATTCTAATCCATCCACCTGGCCAGCTCCAGATCTGGAGCTGGCCGCAAACCACCAGAATTATGCCATCTGAACTAACGGTGCAATGGGCACAGGCAATAGTGAGGCAGGAGGAGGAGAAAAGGGAATTTATGGCCACCGAATTTAAGAAAATGGTGGGCAAAATGGCAAAGGCAAAACGGGCGGGTAGCCTCACGTTTTTAATCAGAGATCAGGAGCCTACGGTGCAATTAGAGTTCCCCGATTTTAACACCTTCACCATTTACCAATTTTCTGAGCTGGAGCACATTAAGGCCAGCTTTGAGCTCATCAATAAGTACATCTGTTCAGGTGAGCAAACTCAATACTACAGCTCTGTAGACGTAGGCAGGAACAAAACGACAAGCCAATACTAACAATGCTTATTGATTCACGAACAGAGGAGCAAATTCAAGACAACAAAGAAATACAGGACAGTTTATTAATCCGTTTCAATCTGCCATTAAACAGTAAAAGGAACTGCGACTGTAGCCACTGCAAACGGCTAAACCAGATCTCTGGAGAGATCCTGGATAAACCAAACGACACCTACGGGCCTGACATTCTCCCACAATTCGGAGGTAAAGTTTCTACTAAAATCCGCCGATAACCCGACCAAAACAATGGAAACCATCACAATCACTTTAGAGCAATACGTAAATACATTCCCCGATGAAGAAAAGTGGTATTTCAGATCTCCAGGACTCAAAGCGCTGGAGCCAGCCGAGGATAGTATGATAACGGCGCTACGCGGCAAATGTGAGTTTAAAGGCCAAGAGATTAACATTCCACGGATCTGCAAAAACGTAGTAGACCGAGCGCAAAAGGGAATCCTGCCAAAGCCTTACCACCTGCTTTATGTGGCCAGTTGTCTGATACGAAAAGCGCCTTTCATTAGCCACACAGATGCCTTTGAGTTGGTCATGTGGCACATTGTCCAGAATCTAAATGAGCGTTATAAAAAGGATAAAATCCAGCTAGTTCTGGAGCTTGGAGAGAAAGAAAAAGTAAGAGCCGGAATAGAATAAACCACCAGCCTGGCCATTTGTTGATGGCCAGGCACGAACCATACAACAATGATTACACGCGAACGAGTACAACAGATAACCGACGAATTAAAAGCATTTGGAAAGGAGGTAATCCAGACCCGAGATAAAAGCGAGGATGTGGATGAGATCTTTATTTTATACGGAGTCGCTAAAGAGATCGACAGTTTAACCGAATCATTAGAGCCACTACTTTAACTACCAGCCTGGCCAGAGCTAGCCAGGCTTAAACTTTACCATTATGCCAAAAGGATACAATAAAGATGGCTCCAAAAAAGTAAGGCCAGCCAACTCTGGCCGGAAAGCAAAAGAAGGCAAAAAGATTCACTCAAAGTTGGCCGCGGATGTAATTCAAATACTCTCAAAGCTGGAAAATCCAGTGGCGTTTATTGAGAATGCTATTAGGGAGAAGGCGGTAAGAGGAACCGGCAAACGTCTGACGGAGCTATCTGGCAGTATTCAAAAAGGCACCCAGATTGATTTAATAGATATGCTGGAGCAGATAAGGCTAGAAAATCAACAGATTAAATATTAATTGTAACTATATCGCCTTAGTTTGGTTGGATCTCGTGTTATTGTTACATAACCAATCGAATTTGACTCAAGAATTTGTTCATAGGGGTCATGCTCAGTCTGATTATATATTCTCTTTGAAACCCAATTATTTGAGAGAGGAGTAGTACCAGTCGAGTATATGGTATTGAATGGATAGGTAAAGACAGTAAATAAGCGCAACTCATATGAACAAGCATAAGGATTGAACTTAGACAGATCATACCTATACTCTTGCATTCCAGGCATTTCCATTGTTATATTACTATTAGCATCATATGTAATTCTAAAGTCAGCTTCTGGATCTGGGGTATAACCCGTTCTACGTAAAACTTTACGAATAGGTAAGCGATTTTCATTTAGCTCAAACAAGAAATTTAGCTTTAATCCATCAGCCTGATTTACAATAGCTATTATTGAGTCACTCGCCCATGAATAGGTGAATACAGCATTAGACGTTTTAAAATCATCCTTTATGTAGTTAAGGGTAATTTTATTTATATGCCCATTAGCATCATATTCCGCCTTATACGAATGGGAAATACTATCTCCATATACTACTCGCTTTTCAATTGGACGACCTTGTGAATCGTAATAATAATCTTCGTGATAAGTTGGATTCAATGAACTGATAGCTTGGTAGATAGAAGATAAATCTACGCCAAAGCCATAAAAATATTCGACCTTAGTTAATCGGATAGAATTAGGATCAAGATCAGGAGATTTTTTACAACCAAAAGCTATAAAAATTACGAGCGCTACCAGTAAATACTTTGTAAACATTTAATAATAAACTGTTTAATTGTTAATTTCTATCAAAAGCCTTCTTTTTATTTTTAATATCTATCAATCCTATTTACAACTACAGGAGAGGGGGTTATTATTACCAATCTTCGAGCAATAATAGGAACCGCTTCAGATTTAAGCAAAGTGTGATTAGTATAAAATAACTTCCTTTTTCGTTGTTTGAAAAAGCCACGGCCAGCCAGCCGTGGCTTTTTTATGCGGTAGCCGAACCTGTCCTTTTGGCTGGCCAGATCCGATGCCAGCTTTGGACTATGAACATTCTAAAAGCTATCTGGGAATTTATCAAAGGCAATTACAAACGCTTTGCCTGGGAGGTTGCGGCCATCCTGCTCTCCATTGTTGTAACCTGGCTTATTAGTCAGCTCACTGGCCAGGGAGAGCTCAAGGCCTGCCAGGATGAGCGTACCATTTTACTCCAGGAAAAGGCCAGCGCTCAAACCGTTTTAGACTCCATCAAATGGAGCAAGGTAATCAACCTCAAGGAAACACAAATTAACTCGCTCCAACATGAAAACAACCGATTACGGGAAAAGGCTGCTCTGGACTCTGCTGCTGCTCATTCAGAGCTGGAGGCTATGCGCTCAATCAACAAAAGGTACAAAGGCCACTGATAGCCTGGTGGTGGCCGTGGATTTCATCCAGAACGCTAAAAAAATTGAGGCTGATTTAGTCAAAGGAGATTGGGCCATCAAGCGAGAGGTGGTTTATGTGAGCCAGATCCAGCAGCAGCAAACCACCTTACAACAGCAGGCCGGTGAGCTGGCCGCTTACAAAGTGCAAAATGGCAAGCTGGCTGGAGAGCTGGCCACCAGCAAACAGCAAACCGGGGAGCAGGCACTTAAGACTAACCAGGCAAGGCTGGAAGTTTGGGCCATGCGGGTGGCCGTGGTGCTCTACATAGCAAGCAAAATAAAGGGCATTTTACCCTAGCTAAACCGTCCTTTCTGGAGCTGCCTGGCCGGTGCAACTTTGGCCAAGAGTTAAGCAAACAACACAGATGCAACTAGTCAAATTTATCACTAATTCAGACGGGCCAGTACGAGAGATCCACATTAACCCGGAGTTCGTCATGGACGTAGAGCAAAGCGTTACCAGGCCAGCCGATGAGAGTTTTATTACCCTCATGGATGGCCGCAATTATCGGGTAAATGTGTCGGTGGCCGTGGCCGTTAAACGCATTGCGTTAAATGGCAAGTAATCCCAAAACGATCACCCGTAGGGCCATGTTTGCCGAAATCCACCAGGATACCCTGGAGGGTGGAAAAAGCCATATTTTCTCGCTCAAGTACACCAAAAAAGATAGTACGGTAGGCTATAAGGCCAGAGTCAGAAAGTGCTCCAAAAACCTGCCAGGGGCTCAAGGCTACCGGGGCAACATCAATTTAAACCACGTGCTCCTACTGGAGAACCTGGATAACAACAATCCCGGCGGGGCACCGCAGCCATTCGAGATCTGCATTGATCTGATTCTGGAGTACAACGGCCAGCGAGTGGTGCACACGTATTAAATGCTATGGAGTGGATTAGTGATAATGCGGTATTGATACCGAGCGAAAAAAACGGCTCTTTGCTCCAGCTAGTCGATGGCCGGGATCAGGTGTATGGCTCCCGGTCGATGCTTTCCCAAAGCGGAGGGCGGGACTGGATACCCTGGGGAGATGCGGACAATCAGCCCAACCAGATGGCCAAACTGGTGCAGAATAACAACCAGATCAGGCCACTCCTGGAGGCCACCAGAGATATGATTTACGGCTCTGGCATCGGCTTTTTTGAGCGGATTTTTGAAGGCAAAACCATGCGGCTAGAGCCCTTTACGGATGCCAAGCTGGAGGATTGGGTGTATGAAACGGAGCTAACGAATTACATCATTGCAGCCATCAATGAGCGGGTAACAAATGCCAATCATTTTACCCGCTATGAGTTTACCGTGGATGGGACTCCAATGCTTTCCATTTCAGACAGTTTTACCACCCGGATAGGCCTGCCTAAAAATGGGAAAGTGGTCAACTACCTGCAAAATCCATACTTTGGCGAGGGCCGGGGGTTGGTAGGCAAAAGTGACTCGCTACCGGCGTATAACCGGAAAGATCCAACGCGGAACATAGTAAGTCTTTTTCACTCCAGAGAGCACATTAGTGGCAATCCATTCTATGCATTTCCCTCCTGGTGGTGTTCCCGCGATTGGATCGAAGTAGCCAACCTCATACCGCTTTTCCATAAGTCGGGGCTCAAGAATGGGTATAACATTAAGTACCTCATTCGGATGCCGAAAGACTATTTCGACCAGGAAGGGGGCAAGGATCTGCCACCCGATAAGATCCGGCAGAAGTGGGCAACCTTTGGCGAAAATCTCAAACAGTGGCTCTCCGGCGTGGATAACGTCAATAAGTCGCTCCTAGTGAGATACCTACGGGCCGACGATGGCAAAGCACTGGAAAGCATTGATGTGCAACCACTGAAAAACGAAATGTCCGACGATGCCTATGCGAAGGTTTGGGAAATGGCCGGGGTTTCCATCACGAATGCCGTGGGCATCCTGCCGGTTCTGGGTGGCGTTACGCCAGGCTCAAAAAGTGGCGACTCTGGGAGCCAGGTAAGAACCGTGGCCGATTATCAGCAGCATTTTAGAACACCCGTACAGCGGCAGATTTTGCTGGAGCCAATCCAGATGGCACTCCGAGCCATGAATTACACCAATATCATTCCCGTATTCAAGGAGGTACAACTTACCACCCTGGACAAGAATCCAACCGGCAAACAGGCCGTAGTTAATCATTCTGCATAATGCTAACCGCTGAGATCATTAAGAGCCAATTGGGCGGCATCCAGGCCTCCATCAACTTTAAAACCCTGGAGCCGTTTGCCAACTTTGCCGAGCGTTGGTTTACCGAGCTGGTGGGCAAGTCGCTCATGGACTACCTCCAGGAAATTACGACTCCAGCCGCTGGCAGTGATGCCGCCGACCTGCTGTATTTGGCTCATTCCTGCATGAGCTGGAAATGTTACGAGCTGGCATTTCCCCACATGAAATTTAAGGCCGGGGAATTAGGGCTGCAAAAGGTCAACGGCCAGAACGCGGTGGCCATTTCTAAATGGGAATACGTGGACTCAAAGGAGGCAAACCTGGCCATGTTGGATCTGGCTCTGGAGAACTTCTGGACGGCAATGGAATCCATTAAACCAGCGGCCTGGACGAGCTCCACGGCCTACGCCAAACGCCAGCAGGTGTTTATCCGCTCTGCCGGGGAGTTATCCGAACAAGTACCCACATTGGGCCGCAAAAACCGACTCTTTGAGCAGCTCCTGACCTACATCCGTAGAGCGGAACAAAACTACATTCGGCCAATCCTGACCGATGCCGATTATGTAGCCCTTAAAGTAAAGTGGCGAGATCCAGCAGCCACCTGGAGCGTAGAGGAGCAGATGCTGCTGGACTTCATTCGGCCAGCGGTGGCACATATGGCACTCTTTGAAGCCTACCCCTATTTACCCCTTACCCTGGATAGTACCGGCATCACAGAAAGCCGCTCGAAGGATGGCACACTGGAGCAGGTGGCTCCGAGCGATAACAAAACAGGCACCCAAAAACGGCAGCTCTACCAGGATGGTCAGCAGTTCCTGGCCGATCTCACCGAATACCTCCAGGCCACAGCCACGGCCAGCCTATTTCCCGCCTTTTACCAGGCCCAACTGGCCAAAGTGGGCACCCAACAAACCGACGATTTTACCAACGAGTCCTTAGTTATTTTATAAACCATGAACACACAAAACCAATTACCCGGCAACCAAGTAGGTGGCATAATACGAACGTTGAACAAGGATGAGCCACTGGCTCCCGTGCTCTCCCTGGAAGAACTGGCGCAACAGCTCCAAGCCCAAAAAGAAGCGCTCCAGGAGCAGGAGAATGAGCTGGAGCTAAAGATGCAACAGGCGGCAGAACAAGAGCAGGTCCGAAAACTGGAAGAATACAACCATTTACGGGAGGATGCTGCTGGATTCCGATTAACAGCCGCCAAAGAGGAGGATGAGGGGAACAAACGGATGTATGTGCAGTGGGCGCTGGATGCCGATAAACAAGCCAACCAACTGGCCAGAGAGTTAGGCCTGGCCGTGGAGGAGCCCGAAGAACAGCAGCAGGAAAGTAAAGCCGTTAAAGCCGTGGCCTCCCTGCTGAAACACCGTCTAGGTGCCATCGTACAGATCTCGCTGTTACTGCTGGCCATCTGGGTTGCCAATCACTATTTCAACAGTACCGGAGAGCATATCAAAGAGGCAAATAAGGTACTGCCAATTGAGCAGCAGATGAGCGCTTACGACGAAACATCTATCCAAAAGTTCTTTTTTGAGAAATGGGTGGAGTTTTGGGATCTGCCGGTGGGATTGCTCAAACTATTGATTATAGTGCCTTTTGTGGCCTTTTACATGCTGCCGTTTATACGTTCCCGTAAGGATTTTTTCACCGAGTTTTTTGAGGATTTAACCCCCTATCAGCGATGTTTAATAACGCTTTCCTTTATTGCCTTGTTTGTGTTACACTCGGCGTTAACGCATGGAGTCAAACCCTAAAGAAGCAGCCTAAAAAGGCTATCGTGCTGGCCACCTACCCAGCCAAACCCATTACCCTGGATGAAACGAAATTACGGCAGGCCATCTACGACTCAGCGGCCACGTTTTTAGGCCTTAAGGAGCTCACCGATCACAACGATGCCGAATGGATCAGCAAAATTAATCTGTCTAATGGCCTGCCTGAACGCTCCCTGTATTGTGCCAGCGGCTTTTATTTCGCTCATCGAATCAACGGGGTAAAGCTGCCAGTTCGGGCGGTGGGTATGGTGGCCAGTTACTTTGCCGATCCGAAAAAAATCATCTACCGACGAAACCAACGAGGCAACCAACGAAAGGGCATCAAACCCCGCCGAATGGATGCCGTTAGTTTGTACGCTTCACACATCGAAGGGCTTGCCGTGGAGGAGTGGGATATGGACGAAGAGGAGGTTTACCTAATCGGATTCAATACCACTGGAGGCCGTGGCACCGTTGGCGGCTGCTACCGGAATCGGCGCAAAAAGTCGGAGATAAAACTGATTGCCAACTGGATTACACCCTATTTACGTGGACAATGAGCGAATGAGTGAAAGAGTGATTGAGCGAATACCTTCAATAAACTAAGTTCTCGCCATTCATTCACTCAATCACTCATTCGCTCTTTCACTCATTAAAATATGCAAGAGATCAACTTTAACGGCCAGGCTAAAACACTACCCGAAAACTGGAAAGAGGTTAAACCGGAGCACCTGCCAAGACTTCTCCAACTGGTGTACTTTACGCCCGACACACCCGAAAAATTCCACCACCTACTCCAGATCCTGCTGGATATGGGTGGAAAGCAATGGAGGGCGTTAATGCGTAAACATTTCGGGCCAGGTATCCGCAAAAAAGTGAAAGAAGCCAATGCCATTGTACTCCACGAACTCATCCACCAAGTACGGTGGATGAGTAAGGAGCTCACCACAGAGAAACCCTTTCCTTTGCTCCAGTATAAGGAGTGGAGTCTACTACTGCCGGAGGAGGATTTTCTAACCATGAGCTTTGGCGAGTTGTCAGATGCCTACATTCATTTTTTAGTGTGGATCAAACAACTTGTACCCGGAGACACTCACTTAGATCTGTTAGTGGCCACCATCTGCCGACCAGAGCGAACGGGCGAGTATTGGCTGGAGCCCAATTGGAACGGCGACAAACGGGAGCCCTACAATGAGTTTATGGCCAGGGAAATGGCCAAGAAGCTCTCCGGTCTGGAGTTGAGCCAAAAGCAGTTGGTGCTCCTCTATTTTGCGGGGAACATGCATAAAGTGCTGGCCAGGTACGAGCTGTTTGATGGCGAGGGCGGAGATCCAGAGGAATACCCTGGCCAGGGGTGGCTCAAAAACCAGCACATTCTGGCCGAAAAAGGGATTTTTGGCACCATGCAACAAGCCAAAGAGGCCAATTTGCACGATGTACTTTTATTCCTGGAGGAGAACAAAAAGGACATTAAGGCAGCTAACGAACGAAATAAACGGGAGGAAAATTAATGAGCTGCACCAAGCTATTTTATGAGTTTTTTGAGCCGATAGCGGCCAGCGTTGAGGGCGTTAACACAGTGCATCAATCAGGTGGCGATAAAATGGATCGACTCCTGGCCAGGAGCACATCCGAGGATATTTACCCGGCAGTGTTTGCCTTACGGCCTAAATACGCGCTGGAGGATAATGGAGCGGATAATGTGCTAGCCTGGTTCGACTCCACCTATTACGTAATTTGCCGGGGCGAAATGGGCCAGGAGGATCTGGAAGATGCTGCCTTTGATGAGGCCGAACGAATAGGCCTGGCCATCTCCCTAGCCATCCGAGCAAACCACGGCATTACTTGCCTAGTCGATCCATCCACAAAGGTATTTATGGAGCCGATTACAATGATTACCTTAGAGGCATCATGTGGTTATGAAGTTCGTATGCGAGTTGGGTTAATGGCGAACAGTATCATCTATGCAAACAGTTAAAAAAGTGCGTTTCTATCTGGTTTGGGTTTTAGCGTTATGAACCTTTACCAAAAGTAAATCATTTGATTTTACAATCTTCAAAGATTACTACAAAGTAGCTGTACAATTATTAGATGGATCAATATATGGCAACTGCGTTCACCTATATTGCTATAAAAGTAGGTGAAAAGATTTTTGATAAAGCTTTAGATTTTGGGATTGAAAAGATCCTGCCAAAACAAAAGTTTCAAGAAAGGCTTAGAGTAGTTATTCAGAAAACTGCGGATGAGTTTGATTTAATGATGCCAGAATTGAAGACTAAACTCTTCCCTTTTACATCATCAGAAATTATTTTTTCAGAAATTATTGAAAAAGAAATTTATACTAGCAAGGAAAATTTGTTAAAAGTTGATGCATTTACTGATAATGAAAATATCATTCAGCCAGATCAAAAGCAATTAGATTTGTTCTATGAGTTATTTATTGTCAATATAAAGTCAGATACTGAGCTACGGAAGCTATATGTAGAAGAATATTATAAAGAAACAATTTTTAAGATTAATGAATCTATTAACAATTTAGGATCTAACATAAATCAAATAGTTTTAAATACATCAATCAATCCCCAACTAACTAAAAATGTTGAGAGCGAAAAGAAGTCGATGCATTACTTTAACTATCGGCTTCGTAATACTTTGTTTCTTGGGAGAGATGCAGAAATTCAAAATTTAAATGATTTCTATTATCATGAAAGTAATTTTAGTTGGTGGGTAATAACTGGGCGTGGTGGAGTTGGCAAAAGCCGTTTAGCACTAGAGTTTTGTATTCGGCTAGAGCTATTAGGTGTCAAAGCTGGGTTTCTTTCTTTTCAACAAATCAGAACAATAAATTGGAATAGTTGGTCTCCAGAAATCCCTCATTTCTTTGTCATTGATTTTGCTGCCAATGACTATAGATTGGTTAGTGAATTTATTGGAATATTAGTGAATTACAAAAAACAGGTTAACATAAAAGTACTCTTAATTGAACGTGAAATTAACGATGAGTGGTGGAAGAAGTTAAAGGGGGATTTTGACTGTAGTAGAAGTCTATATAATGAGGAACCTTTAAGTATTGGAGGACTGTCCGATGATTATCTTATTGAAATAGTTAAACAAATATCTGGAGATAAAATTTCAAAGATTGGCCTGAAAAATGAAAATTTAAAAGATATTCAGATTTCAATTGACCCGTTCAAACGTCCATTATTTTCTATGTTTATCGGAATTGCCCTTGCAAATGGTAAACACATTAGAGATTGGAATCAATTTGAATTATTAGATTTCCAACTCGATTACGAATATGGTATTGTTACTAATAAATACGCTATTTATGAAGAAAATATCTTTTATCAACATAAAAATTTGCTGATACTGGCAACAATATGTCATGGACTAAACCATTTACAATTAGATGAAATATTTTCTTTAAATATAAGCTGGCTGCCAGCTAAAAATACTTTAGATCTAGAATTATACAATTCTTTGGCAGGCAATATTGATATTAATCAAATGGTATCATCTGATAATCACTTTCAACCTAATAAAAACTATTTAATTAAAGATCCTAACCCTTATAAGCCTACAATTATAGACGATTATCCACCTATATTACTTTCACCATTGCTTCCGGATCTTTTAGGCGAATATTTTGTTTTAAAGAACGTTGAAAGTGATGGTAGGTTTATTTATAAGGATAAAGATAGACTCGATAGTATTATAGAAATTACTAATCGATTAAACTCTTATTATTATTTAAATTTTACTGGGCGTATATTACAGGATTTTCCTTGCCATAAAAAAGTATCTGAGTTCTTAAAGGATCGTTTAGCCTTCCATACAAATAATCGTGGACTAAATGGTCAACTTATTTTAACTTTAATGAGGGGTGTTTATTTTAAGCACCCAATAGAGCTTGAAGCACTTTGGAAGCATACTGAAAATTTATATGAAGATGAGAAAAAAGCACCTGCCAAGGCTGTTTTTATTGATAATCCTAATAGGGTTTATCAAGATGCAACTCTATTAATGATTTATCATTACTCTAATAACCTAGAAAGACAATTGTACTATCATGGAATTATGCGTAAGATAAGCGATGAATACCAAAGTAAAGGTATTTTCTCTTGCATTGTCAATAGAGATTCAATAGAAGAAATCGAAAGATTTACCCAGCTATTGAGTTCAGGAAAGGAAATAGATCCAAGTGAAGCAGAAAAATGGTATAAAAGAAATTTAGTATCTGACGAATTAGTTTTTCAACTTGAGGCATCCGCAATTGGTCATATTTTAAAATCATGCATTAATATTGAGAAAGAACTTTATCCTTATTACTTATTAGAAAGATTGTACGAATTATCATGTCAATTTACTGACCCAAGAATACTAAATACAACTTTGCAGGTTTGGATTGATCTTGGCACTGAAAATATTTCTTTTTTTGAGGAAAAGATAAAAACGATTTACAGTAGAATAAAAGCAACCCCACCCCAATATCAGCCGATGAATATTGAGTTAGAGAAATGTAAATTCATTGAAATTATAATTCGACATTATTTATTCGATATAAATAAAGTTAATTATTACTTCGAAGATTTAATGATACATTTTCAAATGCGAGATCCAAGTAGAGAAATAGCTTTTGCTTTTATTGAAATGGCAAAATTATCATTTTTCCTTTGTGGCTATTATTATGATTTAAAACAATTTTCAAATGGCGGATTTTATGCTATGAGAACAAAAAGAATTTCATATATTTTTGGACCTAACATTCCACAAGCTATCCAAATTTTATTAGTTCAAATTGAGCAGAAAAATATTGAAATACAGAAAAATTTGAAAATGTAATTTTCAGTATTGTATTTTTTGTCCTTTTACTTCCAGTATCAATGCCTCACCTTCGCAAGAAAGTGAGGCATTTTTATGATAGATCCGTTAAAAACAGGCCTGGTATTCCTGCCGGTGCAATTCTCCAGAAATAAAATTGAGCACGTGCTGGACGCTGCCGATACCAGTCTAGTCTCTAGGGCTGGCCTCCGTTACTTCCTGGAGGCTTTGGTGCCTACTTCTCCAGGCTCCACCACCTTTAAGCGATTGGTAAAAATGCCAGGAGCCGAAAAGCCACCACGCACAGAATTTGGCTCAACGGTGTACGAGGGCGCTTTCTTTCGATTGGATGAGCTCCTGGATGGATTCCTGGAGTACCAAAAGCCAGCAGCGGAAACGGTCGATATGTGTATTATTTCCAGCCTGACCATGCCCTATATGTTGCGCGAATCCATCCTAAATAACGGGGCACTCCTGGCTGGCTCATCCAAAGAGCTGCAAAACCAATGGGTACTAAAAGCAGGGCTCTCTGATCTGGATTTTGCCACCTGGGGGGAGGTATTTTTTACCACCTACATGAGCCAACAGCGGCCATTTTTGACCTGGCAACTGGATAACAAAGTAATCGGGGAGCAGCAGCCAGAGTACTTGTTTTACCTGCTCAATTTTTCGCCTACTCCTGCCACCATCCGGCGACGGGTGGAGATTACCTACACCGATGGCAGCGAGGAAACCCTGGATAAAGGCCTGTTGGCTGGAGGGCAAACCTACCAGGTGGTTTGTGTTCCCACAGGAGCCAAAGCGTTAGGTTTATTGGGCGGAGCCAAAACCGTGGCCAGCTATCGGGTATGGCTCACCGATGGCGAGCGCAACCGATTGAGCGAGATAAGGAGCTACATCCTGGATAGAAAGTACAGAGGGCAAGAGCGCTGGATTTTGTACTCAAATAGTTTAGGTGGGTGGGATACGCTCCGACTAACCGGGGCAGGCTCTGAAACCCTGGAAACCCTGCGAACGATGGCCGCAATGGAACGGCCTGCCGGTGCTCCTTCCGACTTCTCAGAGCTCAAGGTGGTGCACGTGGAGGGCAAACAAACCCTTTCGGTGAGTACGGGCTTTTTTGAGCGATTTGCAGAGCAGCAGCTTAAGTGCCTGGATGAGTTATTGCTTTCTCAAAACATCTACCTATTGAGTAAAAAAGGCCATCAAGCGCTGGAGCTCTTAACCACTACTCTGGTGGATGCCGAAGATGGAGCGGATCTGGTGGCCAGGAGCTTTACCTTTCAGGTGGCCGCGCCAATTCTGAATTACTCCAGCCTGCCGGTGGCCAGCCCTTCACCAGCCAGGCCCGTAGGTTGGAAAAGTATTGGCGTTGTCCAGGTACTGGATGAGTTTGGCAAGCGAACCGGCAACGGCAGGCCGCTCAAATTCCAGAAATATTACCTGGATGATAATACGATTTTTAAGCCATTGACCGAAAAGCCGAACCAGCCAGGTGACCCGGATTATATTGCCAGTTTGCCACTACCAGGCATTACGGCTGGCTCTACGCCCTATCCGAGCCAGGCCATCTCCAGAGCCACCACCTTTAAACGCACAACCTGCACAGGGGGCGATATTGGGGAGGCTGCTATGGTGGTGATTGCTGCTGGAAAGTACGGCTCTGAAATTAGCCAGGCGGAGGCCGATGCCAGAGCGGAGGCCGAATACACCAGCAAGAACACCCAAGCCTATGCCGACCAGTACGGCTCCTGTACGGTGGCTCCAGAGCTCTACACGCTGGCCGTACCCGCAGGCCAGTGGCATTATCGGGTTAATGACGCTAATCGCTTTGAGGTGGAATGGTACGAGGCAGGCGGCTCCTCCTTAAAGATTGGTAACACCTGGGATCTGCAAGGGCAAAGCCGACCCTATGTTTATCAACGCTATTCCAATGATTTAAACTTTCCCGTTTATCCAGCCGATTGGCGGTTTATCGTCTATGGTACGGCCACTAGTTCCGTTAACGTCAAAATCTACCAAAACGGCACGCTTCGCTATAATGCGAACGTAGCCATGAACTCAGACGGTTACGCGTACTTAGGCCTATCCGCTTTACTCACGCTGGCCTCAATGGATAAGTTATACTTTAAAGCCACCCAACTCTAGCCATGAGCCTGCAAATACGAATCAACGGCGAGGAGATGGATCTGGCTCCCAACATGAGCACAGAGCTGGAGCTACTCAATCCGTACCTGACATTTGAGGATGTTCTGTCCAGCAAAGCCACCATACCCGCGCTGCCGATTACGGGCAAAAACCGGATCATTTTAGGCTTTCCAGAGCAGCTCCAAAACGATGCCGTAGGGCTCCGCTACGAGTGTGAGAAGTACTATAATGGCCAGCTCCTCCAGCAAGGCGTGGCCATCCTAACGGAGGCCTCCGATAGTTACACATTCCAGGTAGTGCAGGCATTGGGTGAGCTGTTTGGTGATCTGCACACCACCCCACTCTCCGAGGTGGATTTCGGCAGTATTGCCCTACCGGCTACGCTGCTGCCGGTGGTGCAGCAGTTTGGCCGAAACGTGGCCGCTTTCCCTACTATTCTCAATCCAGATTATTACGGATCTAATGGGGCATCCATTTCCTACTCTGGCAAAGTGAATGAGTACACCGCTGGAGCCTACACAGCAGCGGGGCCAAAGGTGCCAATGCCGTTTTTAATAGAAGTCGTAAAGCGCTTTTTTGAGTTAACCGGAGTTACTATTTCGGGCTCTTTTCTAACTCATACGGAGCTGCAAAAGCTGCTTTTCTACAATACCAGGGCATTAGATGGCAGTTCGACACTCATTTTGAGCCAGCACCTGCCAGCGCTCACCATGCCGGTGCTATTGCTGGAGCTCCGCAAGATGTTTGGCCTGGCCATGCTGATAGATCCAGCAGAAAAATCCATTAAGCTGGATTTTTTAGGCGACTTTTTAGGCAACACGGCCAGCAAAGACTGGAGCGAAAAGGCCGTAAAGACCTACAAAAAACGGCCAGAGTTAAACCGGAGGCTCTTGCTCTCCAGTGTGGTAGATGGTGGTGATGGCCTGGCTAAAGACAACCCGCCAGAGCTGGCCGATTACCTAACACCCGCACTGGATGGAGAAACGGGAACCACGCCAATAAGCTGCCAACTATCCACCCTGCTAACCGACCGGAGCGCCGGACCATCCACCACAGGCCTAGCCATTACCAAACAATTAGGCCGAACGGCACAGTTTAGCCAGCTCGCCAGTAATTTTAGTCCACGACTTTTATTCTGGAATGGACTCACAGCAGGTACTCCAGTGGCCACGGCTAAATCAGGTGGTTACTCCCTGTACTGGACTGGAGCCGATGGCCTGGCTGCTAGATTCTGGCCAGCCGTGGAGGCCATGCGAAAACGGATGTACTACCTGGAGCGGCAGATGGATCTGGATGAGGTGGATCTGGCCACACTAGACTGGAGCCAGAAAGTGCACATCAATGGAGTGGATTACTTGGTTGCCAGGATTCAGGTGACACTGCCGATAAAGCAGCCAGCGCAAGTGTTGCTGGTGAGGGTTTGAGGTTAGGGGCTTTAAGTGAAATTTTAAACTATTGAGGAATTATATTTTGATATAATTCCTCAACTCTTTGTGAAAGCTCCACAAAGAGTTTTTCTTGGTCATTTTCTATCATACCGCTAATTGTATCTGATGGTGAATTGAAGCCTTGATATTGAGTAATGTAGTCGAATTTGTTTAAATTAGCTGGCTTTATAAATACGGGTAAAATAGATGCGCCTAAATCTGAACTTGCCTTAAGTAATTGCGGAAGTTCATTATTGACAATATAATCAGATGCTATAAAGTCGGCACTTACTAATAATATAGCAACTTTAGTTTGTTCCAGTGAGGTTTCAATTTCGTCATTCCATTTATCTCCAGGCTTTATTCTCTTATCAGACCAAATATCAATAAGCCCATCGCGAAACAAGGGTTTTAAATGTACTAATATCCTCTCAAGTACTGTCGAATCTTTATGACTATAACTAATGAATACTCGTTCCCGATTCTTTGGTATTTTCTTTCCTGCCATTTTAGCTATCATCTCATCTGGAGTGTTGTTTAAATAAAATAATAATTGTGGATCATCAATGACCAAATCTTTAGTTACCCTATCGTAGAATAAGTAATTATTGCAATCTACTTCTTTTTCTAATAGATTCTCAATGTGTTTGTTTGCTATTAACTTATTAATACTACTCTCAAGTTCAGGTTTAATATGCGCAATTCTTTCTAAATTAATTGAGCCATTTTCTGAAATAGCAATTTCTTTCAAAAGTTTGACACAAGTCCTATCTCTTGGTCCACCCAGTTGTGAAAAATAAAAAATAAAATTATCAAATTTCCTACTCATTACTCTCCTGACTTCCGCTATTATATCGCCAATATTGCCTTTTACTATTTTTGTAACAGGGACAGTATTATTGATATTGTCGTCAATAACTGAATGATAACAAATGAATTGTGCAATACTCAAACTTCCATTCGATAATACAATCAAGTCGCTCTTTTTTTCAAATTTAATATTTAGGGCTTTCTCGCCTTTTTCGATCAGTTCATTAATCTTTTCATTATTGACTTTACTTATTTCAAAAATATCTATTCTTGTAGTCAAATCATGTCCGAAACTAATAAGTTTCCTTCCCGTGTTTGGGATTCCTATAACAATTAATTTTTTAATAGATGTTTCAACATCAGCTAAATATTTGAGATAATTTGAAATGTAACTTTTTGAATATTCATCAAGTCTATGGAAGTCATCCAAAATAACAATATTATTATGCCACTCAGGTAGATTCATGATTTTATCAATGTCTGTAGGGTTTCTTGCGGACAAGTAGAGAAAATCAGCTTCCGTTAAATTTAATCTTTCTATAGCTTTTTTTATAGCCGTTGTTTTCCCTATTCCTGAAGGACCTTCAATAACGAGACCTCTTCCTTTATGCCTTATGGAAGCTACTATTTTTTTAAAGTTACCTGGTTCGATAAACGTAATCTTAGGTACTCCATTTAAAGGGAATACTTCATCGATATCGTAAACAGGCAAATGTCCTATATTTAGACTTCCATTACTCTCAATTATTACATTGTCAATTCCAAAATCAAAAAAATCTATATCTTTTACTATTCCATCATTTTTGTTGATATTAAATGTTGAGCTATTTCCTTCAATGGTATAATTTATGATTTGAGAAATTTGGTAAAATATCTCATCTGGACTTAGTTTTTGCCGACTACTATAGATCGGAGTTCCATTTGTTGGTAAAATTTGATATGATTTAGGTAAGACATCTCTCCAATAACAATCTCTAATAAGTATTGGAATTATTTTTACATATTCTCTATTTTTATTGGTTAGTATTAGTTCTAACTGTTGATAAATAAAATCTGAAGCTAAAAAATCTGCACTAATCAATAAAATGAAAATATTCGATTCTCGTATCTTGTCGGAAATTATATCATTCCAGTTGTCTCCTGGTAATACTGAGTAGTCATACCAAAATTCAATATCCTCTCTTCTTTTAAGAGGGTTTAAATGTATCATTAACCTATCAAATGCATACCTGTCTTCGTGGGCGAAACTGAGAAAAATTCTATTCAATTTATTTCCTAAAGCCATTGGGTCTTTATATGTTTTTAAAGGTATTTACAAAGAACTATAAATTATTATTGGTACCCTCAATTTGAGTTTTAGTAGACATTATGTACTCTGTGGGTTCCATAGATGAAGCTATTGCGAGATAATGTCTTCTAGCAAGTTAGCGAAATATCGAAAAGAATAAATTCTTAATTATTTTTTTTCGCGTTAACAACTCCTGAACGCAGACGATCTTGTCCTTTTGGCCTCCTAGCTACCGCTTTAGCTTTCCGAAAAAAGCTAAACAATGGAAGCAACCAACGGCATACGGGGAGATGCCAGAGCCGAATGGCTCACCAATAACCGAGATGCAGCCAAGATACTAGACGGCTACACGATCCAGGCAGAGCGGGCTTTTATTCAGCGAATAGAGCAGGCAGGGCTTAAGCTAACCGGCGAACTGTTAAACTCATTTCGAGCCACAGCGGCCAAAGAAGCCGGGATTTTTGTGGAGTCCAGGCTGGAGATGGCTGGCCTGTTTCGGCTCAAAGATTTGCGGTCGATGAACTACAGCCGTACACCACCACTGGTAGCAATGGAGGCTTTTGTGGAAAAGGTAGGACTCTCAAAATTTGCCTATGTACCAGGCTACCCAACGGCTCACAAAGCGAAGCCTGCCAGTGAGCTGGCCAGTGTGGAGCGCATTGCCTGGGCCATCAAAATTAACCGGCAGCGCTACCGTTCCATAAAACGGGAATACCGGGGCATATACTCAGATCCGCTCCTAAAGGATGTACTCCCCTATCTGTATCGGGATCTCTCCACGGCCAGCAATCTAACCGCTCTACGGGCCTACAAAGCTGTTTTCTCACAATCTTAAGCCCGCTTCGGCGTACCGACTCTACTAATGGTAAATTTAAACGAGGTGGCCAGCCTTACCCTCCAGCTAAACCAGGGGGATGTGGGTAAGAGTATCGACACGCTCAACTCAAAGGCCAAAGAACTAAAAACCACCCTTAAAGACATTGAAAAAGACGGAGGCAAGGGCTCCGAAAACTGGCAGAAATACAAGAACGAATTAGCCGACGTACAGAAAGCCACGGCAGCACTCAAAAAAGAGGTCGATCTAACGACGCTCAATTATGGCCAGCTAGATAACCTCATTAAGCAGCTCAATAAAGACCTTAAAACCCTCAAGCCTGGCACCGACGAATTTATTGCCGCAGCCAAACGGTTAGGTGATGCCGAGAAGCAATTTAAGGGCGTAAAGGATGAAGTTGCCAAGATTAAAGAGGGTGGTGATGAGCTGGGTAAGCCAACGCTCTGGAATAAAATAAGTACGGGAGTGGGCACGATGGCCAAAGCCTTTAATGCCTTTATGGCCCTCCAGGTGATTGGCTTTATTATCGACATTGGTAAATCCATTTTTGAGACAACGGCCAAGTTTGAGAAGTACGGCAAAGTCCTGGAAACGGCACTAGGGAGCCAGGAGGAGGCAAAGGCCGCAATGGGAGCGCTTAAGGAGCTGGGAGCCAAAACAGCCTACTCCGTGGATGAGCTGACGGAGGGTTATGTAAAAATGGTGAACCGGGGCTTACGACCCTCCCAAAAGGAAATGGTGGCCATGACGGATCTCGCAGCCAGTCAGGGTAAAACGTTCGATCAGTTGGTGGAGGCTGCACTGGATGCACAGACTGGCGAGAACGAGCGATTAAAGGAGTTTGGTATATCGGCCAAAAAGGCCGGGGATGAGGTCACGTTTAGCTTTAAGGGGGTCAATACCACCGTTAAAAACACACCCGAAGCTATACAGGGGGCCATTATTGCCTTTGGGCAAATGAACGGGGTGGCAGGCCAAAACGCCAAAATGATGGAAACCCTGGAGGGGCAGGCCTCCAATTTGGGCGATAACTTCGACAGCTTAAAAGTGGAAATTGGCGACAAACTAAAGCCGGTTTTCTCTGGATTGCTTTCGCTCATGGGCGTAGGGATTACGGTGATTCGGAACCTGGTGGGTGTACTGGCCACGTTGATTACGGGTACCGTGAGCTACTATAAAACCCTGGCTGATTTTGCGGTAGGCGCTGGTGGGGTAATGAAAAATATGGGGGTAGCCATCAAAGAGTTCTTATCTGGAAACTTTGAGGCAGCAGGCAAGGCCTGGGATCAGACCAAAGCAGCCGGTGCCAAAGTCATTACGGATGTAAAAACCAACGTAAAAGCAGGAGCTGCTGCCGTGGTGGCCATCTGGAGCGATCCAGCCAACGTACAAAAGGCTGAGTTTGCCGGGAAGAAACAGGGAGCCGCACATGGTAAAGGCCTGACCGATGAGCAGAAAAAGGCACTGGACAAACAAGCCAAAGAGGCCGAGAAAGCCCGGAAAGCCGATCTTAAAGAGCACGAAAAAGCACTCAAAGAAAGCGAGAAAGCGCTGGAAGAGCTGGCTAAACTGGAGGCTGCTGCTCACGTAGCCAGCATCAAAGACGAACTACAACGCGAGTTTGCCAAACTAGGCTCCGAGCGGGATCTAAAGGTGGAGGCCATTATGCGGGGCATCCAGGATGAGAAAACCAAGAACCTGGAAATTGCGGCTCTGGATAAGAAACTGGAGGAGGATGTGGCCAGGGTGGCCGGGGAGTTTGCCGAGAAGAAACGTAAAAAAGCCGAGGAGGAAGAAAAGGCCAAACTAGAGGCTAAAAAGTTCATTCTGGAGCAGGAGCGGCTGGCTGAAAATGCGCTACTGGATTGGCGGGAACTCACGGCCAAAGGCAATGCCAAAGTACTTGCCGATGTGCACAAAGACCGGCTCAACATCCAGTATAATGTCACGATTGAAAAGCTCAACGCGGAGGAGGCTGCTGAGAAAGCCAAAGCCGCCAGGGAGATCACCGATCAGGGCCAACTGGCAACCGCGCTTACGTCTATTGAGGAGCGTTACCGCAATGAGCGCCAACTGGCCAGCGCCAGAAACGCGGCTGAGATTGAGAAAATAGAGAAAGAGCTTAAGGAGAAGAAGAACGCGATTTGGTCGGAAACCAGTAACGCATTCGGGGCACTCTTGAAAGGCGATCTCTCTGCGTTCGTTGACCATGCCAATAAGATAGTCCAGGGAGAACAAGAGGCTTGGCAGAAACGACTCCAGGAAAATACGGAGAAGTATGCCGCCGTGGGTCAAATGGCTCAACAAGCGGCACAGTTTCTGGCTAACCTGGCACAACAACGGGCTGACAAAGAAATTGCCGAAGCCAAGCGGGAACGGGATGAGAAAGTGGCCATTTTAAACGACCAGTTATCTACCGAAAAGCTGGCCGTGGATCAGGCCACCGAGGCCATTAAAACCACTAAAGAGCAGGCCAGCGAGAACATCAAAACCATTAAGCAGACCGAGGCCGACAAGATTAAAACGCTGGAAACGCTCTACTCCCAAATGAGTAATGCTGAAAGCAAGGCCGATCTGCAAGCCGAAATCGACCGAACCAACCAGGAGGCCACCGAGAAAAAGACAGCCGCCAAAGCGGTACATGATGATGCGGTGGACAATGCGAAGGATGAGAAGCAGCAGAAAATTGACGCTGCCGAAGCCACCCGTGATGCTGAAATAGCCAGCATCAACAAGCGTACTGAGTTGGACTCAGCTACCCGGAAAAAGATGATCGAGGAAAGCAAGGCCAGGGCCGAGCTGGAGATTAAGATGGCCAAAGAGGATTTTGAGACAAAAACCCAGCTCTCAAAGGATGAATATGAGGCCAAAACTAAAGATGCCACCGACGAAGCGAAGGCTAAAATTAAGCTGCTCAAAGAGCTGGAAACGGCGGATAAGGATCGAGCCAAAGAGCTCATCCAGCAGGCCAAAGATGAGGCAGCGGCAAAGGTCAAAACCGCCGAAGAGGAGAAAGCCAAAAAGCTCAAATTGCTGGAGCAGGAGAAGGCTACCCGAATCCAGAATAAAAAGGATCTGGAGGCCGCCATTGAGGCCGAGGACAAACGCGCCAAAGCGGTGGAGGCAGCGGCCAAACTCAAGGCCTGGAAAGCCCAACAGAATGCCGATATTGCGAGCGCCGTAATCACGGGAGCCCTGGCCACGTTAAAGGCGCTGGCCTCTGGTTTCTGGCCGGTGAACCTGGTGTTTGCGGCTGCTACTGCCGTAATGACGGGCATCCAGGTGGCCATGATTAAACGCCAGCCACAGCCAAGTTTTGACAAAGGCGGATTCATTCCAGGCGGTGGCCGACACGGCTCCACCTATGGTTCTGGAGGGCTGGCCATTGTGGATCGAGCCACAGGGCGGGAACAGGGCGAAATGGAGGGCGGTGAGGCCATTATTAGCCGAGAGCAGACCCAGGCAAACCTGCCGTTTATCCGTCGGATGTTTGCCAATGCGAGAACGCCAGGCAAGCGGAGCTCACCAGTCACCGATTTTAAAGCGCCAGCATTCCGAGAGGGGGGGGTAATGGATGGAGGAGCCTGGAGCGGCAGAATGTTCCGCTATGGGGGTTACGTACCGAAACGCTATGAGGATGGCGGAGTGGCCGATTACTCCAGTGATGGCGAAGGGCCATTAGGCGGAGCCGATCAGGCCAACCAGGCACAGGCGCAAGCCGTGGAGCAGGGCAAACAGCAGCTCAAAGTGTTGGGTGAGATCCAGGAAGCCATCAAAGCCGCCGACACCAGCCAGCAGCAGGCCATGAGCCGACTGGTCAATTCGGTGGCCTACTCCCTGGATGTGTCCACCCGATCCAATGTGCAGGCAATGGATAACCTGGCCACCACCACCAAAAACGGTTTGGAAAGCCTGGCCTTTAGCACCAAAACGGGGCTAAACGGAATGGGTAGCCAGGTGGCCAGTTTAAAGGGCTCTATCAATGCCGTGGAGGGGGCAGTGTACCAGGTTCGGGATGCCGTGAACGGCACCACCAGCGCCGTTTACAACACGAACCAGGCGGGGCGTTTAGATAATCTCATAGGGGCCATTTCCGTATTTGGTCGATTGAAATAATTCGTATTTTAAATAAATGACTCACAACTGTATTGCTGTACAGTTGTGAGTCATTTTAATTTCACAGATTAATCAATAAAATATTCTCTATAAAAATCACAAATACAATTGCCAAGACTCTGTAAATCCATTCGATATATCTACATCAAACAGTAATTTATAGTTACTGATAGTATTTTTGTCTAGTGTAGATGCTGGCACTATGCGTGTCATTTTTAAATGAGTTTCATCAAGTTGCTGAATGGAATAATTATATATTTTTCCATTATCTATTTTCAAGTTTAGTGTCTGGTTCTTCAATGACCATGTGCCATTAAAATCTGGAATAAATGTAAATGTTCCACCTTTTTTGAACTCCCATTTATATTTCCCATAATCTATTACTGGAATAGGGTATGGGAACCCTTCTTTCTGATACATAACCCCTGTTTTATTACTACCAATGAGCTCTAGTCTATCAACCTTCCATGCTTGAGTAAGTAATCCAGCCCAAGAACTTGGGGTATTGTCCTCTGAGCTACAGGAAAATAAAACGACTGTGAGAAAAAAAATAATGTGGTTTTTAATCTTCATACGTAAAACTCTTCTTTATACCATTTAAAAATATTTAAAGCAGACGATCTTTTATTTTTACTATAATTACATGCGATCTTTTCCTTAAAGGATAGCCTACAAATTGTATAAATATTATTTTATGTTCACTAATTAATTAGTATTTTTAACCTCCTGACATTAACCGCTATAACTATGAAAAACCAGTATTTATTCCGTGAGAAAAAAGGTAGTTGTTTCAGTACCCAAGCACTTAAAAAAGTATCTTTTAAATCCTGAATTTGGCACCCTAGAGCCAGATGGTGGCCTCTATGTGGGTGGGCGTTCGTTGATTCGCGCACAAATCTCCAGTATGATTGTAGCGATCCCTTACGTTTATCAACGAGTAGAGCCAAGTGGCAACAATCTAACCATCTGGTATAGTTGCCGGGATAAAACCCATGAAGTGCCACCCGAAAAAATCAGCATCCTGGCCAAAGCGCTGGATGAGCTCTTTAGACGTTCGCTGATTATTGAAGTACGAGCCTTACATGGGCTTTGTGGAGGAGACTACTCCCGATTTATTCGGAGCTTTCTGGAGCGTTACCAAATCGAGCCGGATGTGGATGTGGATTTTGAAACCATCCGTAAAATTTATCGGGATTATCTGGAGCGAGTGGACAAGCAAACCAGAGCTGCCGAAAAAAATATTTTCGCCTAAAGTGTCCGGCTGGGCGCAACATTGTCCGGCTGAGCGCAATAGTGTCCGACTGATAGCAAACCTGTCCGGGCTAAACTGGCCCCAAAAGAGCCCCTACAGCGCGTAGAGGCTCTTTTTGTTTTGGAAAGTGGCCTAAAATCCAGTCCTTTCCAGCGCCTACGTAGGTGGCTACTTTTGGCTATGCAAGTAACAGAGAGCCGAATAGGCTTAACGCTCCAGCAGCCTAATGCTGGCCAGGTGGCCAGGCTCAAGCTCCTACCCATTGAGCAGGTGCTGGCCATCCTTTCGCCCGATGAGCTCCCGGTGGTGGGCTCTCCAAAAACCGTTTCTAAGAATGCCCTCAATGTGGTGGCAGGCGCTCCCCTCACGGAGCTGGTATTTCCAGCGGGTGGCTGTACCATGCAGGAAACCAGCCAGGCCGATCCATCGGGAGCTGGCACCATTTGGGAGCTGACCCTGGAGGCAGCACTACCCCGAAACCAGCCAGCGCTCACCGACTGGCTAGAAACGAATCAGGCCAGGAGATGGCTGGCCCTTTGGCTGGATCGCAACGGCCAGGCCTACCTGGCAGGAGAGCCATGCAACGGCCTCCGATTGGAAATTAACCGAACCATCGGAGCTCTCAACTATGTGCAAGTAACAGCCAAAGCCAGGAGCTGGCACCCTGCCTGGTTTCTGGAAACCTTCGACAGCACCACCCTCTTTGCCGATGTTGATTTTGACTTAAGTTTTGAAATTTCTTTTAACGCGTAATCACCACTTATAAACAAGCCGATGGCAGCACCAGACGACAGCGCTTTAAAGGCGCTCATTGATTCAAACATTCCAGATGCCACTCCGACCCAACAGCGGAGAGCAAAAGCCTCCTTTGTACGCTATGTACTTTATCAGCTCATTGATTGGGTTAAAACAGCCATCAATGGCAACCTATCCACGTGGCTCCGAAACTCTGACAACCAGCCAGGCGGAGCCAATAACGAAGCTATTTACCGAACTGGATCTGTATGGGCGAATGGGGGACTTTTTGCCAAAGGTATAGGAACCGCTACCAATATGGCCGACACCAGTAGCAGCCAGGGAGGCCTCCAGGTTATAAGTTCAGCAAACAATAAGGCGGCTTATATGGAGTTCCACATTACTGGCCTGGCTATTCCACAATTAGGGGTTGATCCCGATTTAGTTTTAAAGTGGAAGCCTTACGGCAGTGTATCCTGTTGTTATAGACAAAATCACGAACTCCTTTCGACTGGCCACTATTGCCGCCAATAAAAAAATAGCCTTGTATGATGAAACGGGCAACGACCAGCAATTTTATGGATTTGGGGTAAATGATGGCAAACTACAGTATCGAGTTGACACCACGTCAGCCATACACGTATTCTACGCGGGTACATCTCCAGTGACGAGCCAGGAATTAATGCGAATCCAAGGAAACGGAAACGTAGGCATAGGGATAGCAGCGCCAACGGAACGGCTACACGTTGTTGGCAATGCGTTAGTTCAAGGCGAAATCCAGGCGGGGAGCCTTGCCGCACCAACCAGCGTAAGGACTTACGGCTACTTCATTAATTATTTTATGTCGGCCCTTAGGGCGTTTAGAATAGGCGGAGCAACAACCACAACGGGTCTGACGCTAAAAACTACCCAATATATCAATATTGAGATTGATGGCACGGCCTACAAACTTGCCTTAGTCAACTAATCATATTTTAATCCTTTTTAACCAATGAATGCAATACATGCCAATATTTCCAGTGAGGCCATCACTGGCTTAAGCCGAATAGGCGAACATGAGAACTTTGTGATTACGCGGGATCTCAATATGGTGCAACAGGTGCGAATCATTACGCTGGATGCCTCCAGCGGCCTGCCGATTACGGAGCAGATCCTGGCCGACGAATCATTAACACCCGACCAGAAGAAAGCAGCACTCCAGCGGTATGCCGATCAGATTGTTACGCGCAATACGGATGGAGCGTATGTCAATGTGATTGGCCAGGTAGTGCCAGCGGACTACGTTGGCGAGTCGATCAGCCAGCGGGATTTTTTTCAATCTATTACGCTGGGAGCGCTCAAGCAAATGGGCGTAACCATTAACGATTCCACAACTGTGGCCAGCCTCATTTACCTGCTCATTCAGCGGGAAATTGCCAACATTGATAGCCGAGGAGGCCTGTAATGGAGCAGCATACAGAGGCCTTATTAATAGCCTTCACTGATTCGTATTACTGTCTGCCGGTAGTTATCGACAGCCGATTAAGTAAGTCGGATCAAATGGCTGTTTTGCAGGATGTGCTGGTGGAATTGGCAGATACCAGGCGTGTACTGATAAAGGCTAACTTTCTGACCGATTGCCACAGCACTCCACCCTGGAGCCAGAGCCTGCTGCCTGCTTATAATAACCGCACCAATTTAGCGGCCATTACCCACGATTGTCTGTACATGGAATGGGAGCGGTTTATAAATAGCTACCCTGAACTTTCGGGAGTCGATGGCCGGGCGTATTCCGATACTGCATACCGGGAGCTCATGGAACGTTTTAACCCTGGCCATTGGCGAAACGGGCTCTATTACCGCGCCGTTCGGCTATTTGGTGGCTGGAATTGGCGCAGATTCAGAGATCAAACTGGAACGGGGTAAAATGCAAAATGGTCAGTCCTAGATGAGACTGGCCGTTTTGCATTTTACATAAATCTGTTGAATAACTCACTTTATGTTATTCGAATAAAGCAAGAGCATTGGTAACCATCAACAGGGCTCAGTCTTTATTTTTTAATATATACTCATGGCTTTAAATAGAGAAGCCCAGATAACTATTATATATATTATCTGGGGGTGAAGCCTGCGTAAAGCTAGGAAAGGCAAGCTCAAACCAAATGTCATTATTGAAAATTTATAGCCTATTTTTATCTGGCCACCATAGTAAGTAAATAAAAGATATTGTAGTAATACGCTTAAGCCAGCTACTCCCCAGAATACAATCCAGAACTTAGTCTGTGACATATTTAAAGAAGTACGAGTATAGCCTTCGTACCAGTGTATAATCTGATCCTTCCAATTAATTGTCATGATAGATAGGTTTGTTATATAAGTGGCACTATGTAAAGCTAGCATCTGACAAATGCTTTTCCCCTTTTGCTGTAACGCGGTAAGCTGTCCACGTTTTGCCATCAGGTTCTTGTACATCCTTGAAATCAAGGTACCCTTGCTGAGTCAAACGTGATATACTATTCTCTATCATTTCACGCTGGTGAACAAAGTCATCCCAATGATGGCGATCTATCAGGTGTATTAATCTAGTCATACCCACGTTTTTACCCTGTTCCTGTTTTTCAAATAGGAGTCTAAGTATAATAAGGCACTCTTTACTCATGCCATTTCTGTTGTATAATCTAACGTTATGTTAAAAATCTTCAAATCGACAATATCTAATTAGTCGCCACAAGCTACACAATTCAATAACGAAATCAATAGTCAGTTCTAGCCAAAGCTGGCATTTTTTATGTCCTTTTGGCTATCTCCAAAGAGCCTCAATTTCGTGGCAGATCGAGTAATTGTCGATCTACAAAACGAATGAGAGGAGTAAATTTTTCGGGCCTCTGGAGCCTTGACACAGCCTTTGCCATGCAAATGCAACGCATTATCCAGCCACGGCTGGCTAGTGGCAAAGATCCACTACCTACCTCCTATATCACCACTCATCCATCGGCCCAACTGCCAGCCGATAGGCCAAACGTACTGGCAGGCTCCTCCTCCTATTACAGTTACGTGGCCGATGTGTACACCAGCTCGGGTGTGTGTGTCATCCCGATCCAGGGAGCGCTTTCGCGCTATGGCTTATGCGCTTGGGGGTATGAGGATTTAGCGGGTATTCTGCAAGCGGCAGAACTCTCCGAAACCGTACAGGCGGTACTGCTTAAGATGGACACGCCAGGCGGGGCCGTGGATGGCCTAAAGGCGGCAGCGGAGGCCATACGGGCTATGACCAAACCCGTAAACGTCTGGACGAACTTTTGTGCATCGGCAGGCTACTTTCTGGCCAGCCAGGCCACCCAGATCTGGCTGGAGGATCAGACGCTGCCAACCATCGGCAGCATCGGTACGATGATGGTCTACGAGAACCGCAGCAAGGCACTGGAGATGCAAGGGTTGGACATTCGGATTTTCAGAGCCAGCGGCTCCACGGAGAAAAACCTGGCTAACGGTATCGAGCCACTCGCTCCCGAAGTGGAGGCCGACATGCAGGCCATGCTGGATAGTGCCCAAACCGAATTTGTGGGCTACGTAAGACGCGGCAGGGCTGGCCTGCTGACTTCCGATCAATGGAGCACAGGTAAAATGTACGGGGTTCGGGATGGGATTAAGTTAGGCCTGGCCGACAAGGTGGGCTCATTTCAACAGGCTTTTAAAGCCACAGTTCAAGCGTTTAAACAATCCAAATAGATGGCAGCAGTAAAGCAGACGGTGGCCACGTTTATGGCCTCCTTTTTCGGAAAATCCGAGAAAGTGATTTCGGAGAAGCTCTCCACCGATGAGCACAACGAGTTCACCAGTGAGGTGTTAGGCCTTACGCAAAAACTGGAGGAGCTCCAGGGGGAAAAAACCACCTTGGAGGGCAAGATTACCGGCCTAGAGAGCCAGGTTACGGAGAAGGCTGGGAAGATTACTGAACTGGAGGGCAAGGTTACAGGCCTGGAGAGCAAAGTTACCGAGCTGGAGGGCCAAAAGACCACCGCCGAAACCGAGGGCGGCAAATACAAAGCCTGGTTCGAGAAACAAGCCGGGGTAGGTGCCCAACTGCCAGAAGCCGATGCCAGCAACGCCGGAGGAGCTACCGAACTCACCAGCTACAATGCCGCAGCCGTGGAGGTTTACCGACGAGCGCAGAAATAGCGCCCTTAGACGGATGACTATCCAATAAGTAACAGCTTTTCAACTATTTTTTTTAATCACTTACATGCCACAAACAACAGGTTACGATTTTAGTAAGTTGCCATCGGCCTTAATGCAGGTTTTCGATGGCCGAAAGGAGATCATTACGGACGTTTTAACCGATGGCGAGGCCAAGATCCGGGAGCTCTACCAAATGTTAGTCACCGACAATAAGAGCCCGCTCATCAATCTCCAGATCATGGATATTTTACGGGCGGCATCGGATGACTTTAACCCAGCAGCGGGTGCCCTCCAGTTCGGGGCGCGGATTCCCACCTTTGAGGATGTCGATATTGATTTGCAATTCACGACCGGGGAAATTCAAACGCTATTCCGTTCGTATTTGCAATACGTGAAAGGGCTAACCTCGGAGAAGGAAGTACTGGCCAATCCGTTCGAGGTGTTTTTCTTGCAACAGATCTTGCGCACGGCACGGGCTAACCTGGTGGAAAAAGCAAGCTGGAAAGCCGTTAAGAACGCCAGCAATACGGGTTCTGTATATGCCATCACGGGCTTACTATCCAAGCTCACGGCGGCACGTACCGCGCTGGAAATTCCAGCGGCTCAAGTGCTAACCGCAGCCACGACCATCGACGACACCAACAGCTACGAACAGGCCGTTTTGTTGTGTCAATTGGTCGAAGCACAAAACCAGGCCATGCTGGAGATCCCGCTGCAATTCCGTTGCTCTCCGGGTATGGCCCGTAGCATCAACCGACGACGGCAGGCCAAATTTCCCAACACGGTGCGGCCTAACGAGATCATGCGCCAATTCGATAACTATGAGAACATTACCCTGACTCCCGATGTGGGCTTAACGGGTAAATCAACCATGTTGATCACGCCAGGCTCAAACATGAATTTCGTCTGTAACGAAGATGTGAGTGCCTACACCTTAACGGTGGTGAAGGATGTAAAAGCCATCAAAATCAACATTCGTATGAGCGTTGGCTTTGACTTCGGCTTTGGCAAATTCGTTTTCCAAAATGATAAAGTGTAACCCTTCGGCCTGGCTGCTAGTCGGTGGCCAGGCCACTCATTTTTTACTATCTCAAATTTTCTCAAATGAAGTTATCTAAGTTTCTGATGGCCACGGCCATTCTCTTCATCGGGGCGCTGATTATGGCGGCTTCCGGTAATGCCCTGGCTGGCCTGATTGCCATGCCAGTAACCTCTTACGCTTTTCAAAGCGTTACGGGCATCAGCCTGTTTGATAGCCACGGGCTGGCAATGGCTACCCTGGCCGCGATTCCCCGCACCCCACAGCAAACCGTCAACCCAGGCGGTGGCCGGAGACTGTTTTTGATTGCGACCGATCAAATTACGGGCGAATGGCCAAAACGGGCGGATATACTAGGCGGTGAGGTAACGACGGCCCCCACGTTGGTAACGGGAACCCCTGCCGCCACCTTTATCGAGGTATCCATTTCGGACAATAGCTTAAAGCTGGACGAAGCCTTAAAAGGCGCTACGGGTTATCAATCCTGGGAGCAAGGCCTGGAGCTTAAGGTGGCCGGTTACACGAAGGAGCAGGTAGCCGCTATCGAAAAGCTGTTGAATACGGATGTGGTGGCGGTGGTAATTCTAACCGATGGGGTACGGGTAGTATTGGGTACGTCCTTAATGGGCCTCCAGTTCGAGATCACCCACACGACTGGAGCCAAAGGGGGCGACCGGCGAGAGTGGACGTTAAAGGCCAAAAATGACGGCTATCAATTTGGCTATGTGCCATTAGGAGCAGCACTGGCCATTCCAGGGGTAACGCTGGTCTAATCACTCAATCAATTGTTTAACCACGGCCTCCTTTGCTGGCATTGGAGGCCGTACTGTTTAATTCACCATGAAAGTAGTACGTGTATTGAATGAAGCCGAGGGGGTAAAGTTTGGCTTTGGCGAGCGGGATGTGGTAGTAGGTGAGTCAATGGCCATAGCCGATGCCGAACGAATCCAGAGCGATTATCCAGGGGTTTACGTGGAGGTGGTGGAGGTAGCCGATGAGCCAGCAGTGCCAGCAGGAGCAGCCGCTAAAGCCGTAACTCGCGGAAAGCAATAATCTGATTCACTCAACCAACAAATCATCTTATCACAATGAACGATAAATTAAAACAACTTAAGGCCGCTTGCCAATTGGCCGAAATGGAGCACAATGCCGATCCAGAGCATCCGGTAAAAAAAGGCAAATTCGAGAAAGCACAGGCCGACTTTGAGCAGGCACTGGCCGAGGAGCCAGCAGCCGATGGCCAGACAGACGTAAAAAGTGAGCTGGATACGTTAGTAGCCATCATTGACGAGCTGGACACCAAAAATCAGGAACTGGCTGGCAAAAATGAGGAGCAGTTTAACGAGATCGCTTTACTCAATGAGCAGCTAAATGAGAAAAGCCAAAAATTAGAGGAGGCACTAAAATCGGCAGCTTCAGCAGAAACTGCTTTAGAAAAAGCCCTCAAAGCAGCGGCAACTCCCAAAGCAGGCGCAGCCAAGCCAGCAGCAGCGCAACCAGCCGAAACTCCAACAGCCACGGCTCCCGTAGCCGACGAAAAAAAAATTAGTAAACAACGGCCTGCCCGTTGATAGCGGCAGCAATCCGATAAAAGAGCAGCTCATGCTGGAGGCCGAAGCGCTCCACCGTGAGGCTGCTCTTTTGTCTAATAGCCTGGCCGATTTTGCGGATAACGATGTGGAGGGCCGTAAGCCATTGGTGGAGCAGATCCTGGCCATCCGGGAGCAGTGGAAAGATGTACGCTACGAGATCCAAACGGGGCAAAAGCGGAGGGAAGAAAAAGAAGCCAAACCCACCACGGCCAGCCAGGGACTGCATTCCGCAGAGATAAAGGTGGAGCTCCAAAAAACGCGGGTAAACATTTCCAAAAACGAGAAAAAGCTACGCGAGCAACCCGACCACGCCAAAGCCAGCGTTTGGGCCACGGAGCTGGCCAGGCTAACAGCCATCAAAGACGAGTATGAGGATCAACTACGACTATTGAGCTATGAAACAGCTAAAGGGTAATAACAAGTATTTAGAAAAGGTACGGGATGAGCTCACGATTTACCAGCGCTATCTGCTGGAGGATGGCCAGGTACTGACACCGATCCAAGCCGAAACCTTTAAGCACATCAATGATACCCGCGATTGGTTAAAGCAGGGCTTTAATGATAGCCAGGTGCTGGCCATGATTAAAAAAACCACCTCGCTCCAGGATCGACGGGCCAGGGAAATCCTGACCATGAGTTACGTGGTGTTTGCCGAGCTCCGCAGCTCCCGCGATAAAGAGGGGATCAAGTACCTCTATTCGGAAATGTTCCGGGAGGCCGCTAAAAAGGCGCTGGAGGCCGATGATTTTTATAATTATTCGCTGCTGCTGAAAGAAGCGGCCAAAATCGACGGGGCTTACGATAACCAGAAAGTGGTGGATGCTGATGCCTACAAAAAGCCCTCGAAAGTCACCTTTAAAGTGCGTCAATTAACGATCAACAACAATACGAGCCAGGAGCCTAAACCAGTCGAAACTACCACCTATGAAATCGGAGAATGAAACGCTGGGCACTGACCATGTCGAAGTGGAAGTCAACGAAAAACAAGCCATTTTCCTGGAGGCCGTTTGTAACAATCGCTATAAAATGGCGGGGATGATTGGCGGGCGGGGCTCTGGAAAATCCATTACGCTCTCCGATTTCCTGTTATTGGCATCGGATGAATTACCCAAAGCCAAATGTGGTTGGGGCGTTCCGACGATCAAAAAAGCCAAGAGCAAATTAACCTCCGGGTTAAAAGCAGGTTGGAAACGACACGGCATTACGGAGTATGACTTTAAAACGGGCAATGGGCTAATGGTGATGTGGCGGGAGCCACCTGCTCATTTTGACCGACCCCACGAAGCGCCCGACATTTGGGAAAATTGCATTAGTTTCCCGAATGGCTTTGTGATTGAATTTGAGAGCTTTAAAATGGCCGCTGCCGAAAACCGAGGCTCAAACTACGATCTTTACGTTATTGACGAAGGGTTGAATTTTAAAAAAGAGTGGCTCAAAGTAGTCGTACCGACCTTACGGGCTAATGAGGGTAAGTATGATTCGACGTTCCACCAGATGCTGGCCGTTTTTAGTTCTCCTCCCTGGGATATTGGGGGGCAATGGATGTACGAAATTGAGGAGCTGGCCAAATCCGAGCCAGAGAAGTACTTTTTCCTGGAAGTAAAGACCCGTGATAATTTGGCGTTTCTACCAAAAGACTATTTAGAGACGCTCAAAAAGAGCCTTACCAAATTGGAGTATGAGGTGGAGGTGGAAGGCAAGCGGCTTTCCAAAATGCCCCATAATTTTTACCCGTCTTTCCAGCATCACATCCACGTAATCAAGGAGGAAAGTGATGAGTTCGAAAAGAGGGCGACCTGGCAGGATGAGCTCCTTTACAATACTACCACTGGCCTGGAAATAAGCCTGGATTTTAACGCCCATTTTACGAGCTGCACCATCTGGCAAAGTGATATAGTGCAGGCCAGGCTGATAGATAATCTATACTGCAAGGAGCCAGCAGTGGATGCCAACGGGGTGGCCATGACAATGGCTCAAACCCTGGCCACGCTAATATCCACGGAATATGCAGACCATAAGAAAAAGGTGGCTGTTTTAACGGGGGATAGAAACGGGCGCAATAAATCGGCAGGCTCCACAAAAAGCATGTTTGAGCAAGTCGCTGAAATTTTAGAGCTTTCTGGATGGCACGTTTCTACAGCACCCCTTAATTATAACCCTCCCCACATCGAGAAGTTCAAGGACATTAACAACGTGTTCGCCGAGCGTAATGAGCAGCTCATTCGTGTACGTATAGACGGGATCAGGTGTAAGGCTACGGTGATCAGTATGGACAACAGCCCACTCAACACCGACTACACGAAGAGCAAGGCAAGTGAGAGCAGTGGCATCGACCAAGAGCGAGCCACGCACTTAAGCGACACGGTGGATTACTATATATTTTGGAAATTGAAAGGCGGTCGCATCCGTTCCGAAATTGATTTCGACCTAGAGTATTTCTAATACAAAACTTTCCAATAACCTGCTTTCAGATATTCGCGGTAGCCAATTTTGGAAAGTTCCAAAATGCTAAAGGGCGGGGTCAAGAAAGAAAAAAATCCCTCAAAACGGGGGGTAGTGAACAGTAAACAGCCTCATCTTGAGACTGTTTACTGTTTTTGAGGGTGCAAGTTTAGTTTAAATAGGTTTTGTTGTACTTAAAATACTGACATTCAGGCTGCTTGTTGGTCAGACTGATGCAAATGATTAGAGAGACTTTCCCAACTGGACAAGAGCTTTGCCAATCGGTTCCGCCTTGGCCTAGCATAGTGTTTAAGTCGCTCCGTTGATGTTAGGCCTAACATAGTAGCTACATCATCGGAGGGGATTAACATTTCATTCAGTGCTAAATCTGCAAATGTTTTACGGGCTATTTTTGTGGATAGGCGTACCGGCAAACCCACATAGGCCGCAATGAGTTTTAACGAATCGTTTCTTTTCTGGTTCGACTTTACGGGTAGTGCTTCCAGGCTCTCCCCATACTTTTTTAATACGGCCACTCCTGGCTCAAGGATTTTTAGAAAAAACTCCTTCTTCGTTTTCTGGCGCTTACCTATTAGCCAGTAATCTGCTTTTTGATCTTTATCAATTCTGAACTGTTTAGATGTATAGTCACAATGGTGCATTCCAGTGAAGCAGTTAAACACAAAAGCATCTCTTTCTTTATCCAGAGATTCTGCCGCTGCCGGGTGTAACTCTCCAGCTCTGGACATGACAAAGAAATCGAACTTTATAAGCCGTTCTAACTGCTCAATGGTTAAATGTGTAGTATCTGGCTCCTCATCACAGCCCTCAATTCGGTAGCTGGCAAGTGGATTTTTAAGGATTAGTCCCCTTTCGGTAGCTAATTTTAAAACCTGCTTTATGTACTTTTGATGGTTTTCAATATGGCCAGCCCCAAACTTTTCCACACTGGTAAAATGCAACGCTAAATCATCCATAAAGTCTTGATTTAAAGACGTTGCAGGTAATTTATCCCGCTTGGAAATCTTTAAATAATCGGAAATATTGGCGGCATAGTTTGACTGAATTTCTAAGGTGGATTTTGAGAGCTTACCTAGCTTGTTCCGCTTTTCCTGTTGCTGATAATGGTAGGCACAAACTTCGGTTAATGTAAGATGGGGTGGTCCTATTTAGCCGGACACTTCACTTTTGAGAGTTTGATAAAACAGTTTGGTA
>NZ_BAAHBI010000022.1:0-75750 GCF_054776755.1 Spirosoma litoris
GAATACCGGCAGGCGGCTTAAATTCCAGTCAAAACTGGCTCACCAAATGGGGTAAGGACACAAGGAGACGTAATATCACATTACTCACTCCCAAAACGTAAAACGTTAGCTGATTTAGTGAAATGGAAAGAACTAGGAGATGCAGAATATATTAAACAAGTCAATGGATTTATAAATAACGCAAAGGGGCAACGGTTTATTCTCATATCCTGCATTGTGCTCTTCAGCTTTTATCCTCGATTATCAAAATATGCAATTGCTAGAAAAAAAAACATATACAAGAAATAAATTGTCCAATAATTCGGCGACCCCAAAGTTTTGTATTTAAGATAAGGATTTTTACGATACAGTTTATCATTTAGGCAAATGATGGCATAGATAAACGAACTAAAATAATGATTAAATTATTAGATGGTTATTTGTAACATCCATCAAGTGTAGATCAGAAAAGCAGAAATTATTGCGGCAAACAACAAAATAGTATAAAACAATTTTAATGTAGCAGTAAATGTTTAATGAGATTTACTAATAAAAATAAACGGTTGGAGAATTGTCTATAAAAACCATAGCCAACTTCTCCTGTGGGTGAAGCATTACCTCCATGACGAACATATTTAATCAATGGTTTTTCATAGAATATAACGCGGCCTTTAGCTTCTACAAGTAACCCAATCCACCAATCATGCATATGAATCTTGGACGGAAAAGGGAGAACATATTCTAGTATTTCGCGCCGAAAAGCCATGCAACATCCCATATAGGAGTTTCGGTATAAGTTATTCCAAAAACCAGGAGAACTGCCCCTATGCTTAAAGAATGATGATTGTAATAAACTACCATTCTGGTCTACAACTTCACAATCAGTTAGTACCAAATCATGATTTTTAAGTAAAGAATTGATTGTTAAAATTTTGTCGGGCAACCAAATATCATCTTGATCTGCTAAATATATATATTGACCACCTGAATTTAGTAATGCATTTTCAAAATTACCTATTGGGCCACGATGCTTTTTATTTACAAATACTTTTATTCTTCGATCTGCGAACCCATTTATTAGCTGTAAAGTTTTGTCCGTTGATCCATCATCAGATATAACTATTTCGTCATTTTCACCTAATTGTTGAAGAATTGATTTTAACTGCCGTTCAATATATAATTCTCCATTATATGTAGCCATACAGACACTAATGAATATCATTTGAAAGGAGCTTAGTAATTTTGAATAACTTACTTAAATTAATCTTTAAGCGGTTAGTTAACAGAAAGCTAACCACTATATAGGGGGGAATGACAAAAAAAGCTAAACTAAATAATTGAGTTACTGCCAAATTGACATCACTAATAAGCGTAGCTGAAAATAGGAGAACACTTCCCATAAAAACAAAATAGAAAGCGCTAGTGTGTTTTAGTGAAAAGTAATGATTTCTAATAACAACATATAGGTATCCTAAGAGCATACTAAAAGGGAAGGCAGCCCAATAATAAAAATAAATACGACCTTCAATATAAAATGGTGCATTTGGCCCCACAGTAACAGTAGCAATTGAATCAGGCAACCGCAAGTTGTCAATCATTATATTACCTGGGGTTTCATGATATTCTTGTAAACGAAGAAAGCCAAAAATAGGGTTAATTATATTATTAGGAATATAATCCCACCAGGTATATTTTTCAAAATAAGCTATGTTAACAGGTTGGTAATAATATAAAAGAGAATCCGCGCTATACAATAAGCGCTTTATAAAAGCTAAAAAAGCTGCACTAAAATCACCATTCTCTTTTATAAGGACTGTAAAGACAACTCCCATACCTATAACAAAAATCAATGGTAAATAGCGCTGAAATTTCTTCAAAATTAATTGCTTATCTGCAAATGAGGGGTGGTACAATATGACACCAGCGGAAGCGGCAATTTTTACAAATGCTCCCTTCGAACCATCCAATGACGAAAAAAATACCACGATTAATAAAAACAACAAGTCCTTTCTCCTTTTTTCTAGTAGATACATATATACAAGAGAAGTGCTAACAAAAGTACCTGCGCTCCAGTTGATTTTTCTAAATAAACCAAATCCTCCCTGAAAATCGGCTATTTTCGATTCTGTTGGATTTGCAGAAAACAAGGCGAATCCTTTACTATAACCTATAATTATATTCGACAATATAAAAACAGCTAAGAGTAAGTATGTTGTATAACGCAATAGAAATTGGTCAGAAAAAGTATAAGTTTGGTCAGTGCCTTCGATAATACCCGCCACGTTAGGATTACTATCTGGCCGGTATGCGATTAAAAAGCCAATCCATAAAGCAAGTTGACAACCAAAAAAGTGAATAATATCTTTTGTATCAGGAATGACTTGGGTAGCAAAGTAGCTAGCGAATGCAGTAGAAAAAACCCATCCAAACAATGGATCTACAACAGAATAGATGTACTTATAATATAAGATAAAATACACAACCAGTAAGAGCGATACCCACCCAAAAAGTACAGGCAAGAAATCAAATTCAATTCCCATATTAATGCATTAAATATTCGCTCTTTCTACTCAATTTATCACCTTACTTATAAAAGACATAAATCTGGTATTATCCAAATATTTTTTTAAAACTTGATCTAACTATAGGAAAATTGTATTTCCTGAGTATGGCACCAATACCGCGTCGAAACCAAAAATAACCCATAACCCAGTAACGCCCAGGCACACTAAAAAGGTGTCTATGTACTTGTTGCATCTCTTTATAACCACGTTTCATCTGATTTTCGCTGATTCCATCACCCCCGAAATTACATACAATAATACGCATAGATTGGTGAGGAACACCCATCAAGGCCAGCTTCAGATTAAGCTCATAATCTGAAGCTATTCTCATAGTTTCGTCATATAATAAATTATCAAAAACCTCTCTTTTATAAAACATGCCTTGATGATGGACTTGATGGCGCATTAAATAAGGTGACCCAAAAAGAGGAGTAAGTATGTTCTCCTGCTTTACACAGTTAACATCACCAACGATTACTTTAGTATCTTTCTTTATTGATTTAATCTCTTCAGCTACTTTATGCAAAGTATATATTTCATGTAGTTCATCATCTGCACCCATAAAATAAAGCCATTTTCCGGAAGACAAATTAATCCCAGTATTTAATCCTTGGTATAATCCAGCTCCAGCTAATACATGTAGTTTTTTGTTAGGCATATAACATGCTTCAATAATACTTAAAGTATTATCTTTACTACCTCCATCTACAATAATTAATTCAAAATCTGCAAACAGTTGATTTTGAATACTTAATAAACAACGTTCTAAGGTTTCCCCACCATTTAATATTGTAATGATAATCGATATTAGAGGCTCTTGATGTAAATGTCTCGTAACTGAATTATTCTGATGCATAAATACAGGGTTACAATTTCAAAATTCTCGTAAAATCCGCAAGGAAATAATAGAAAATTTCATGATTTACGGTTTTTAAATCTTATTTTCAAGCATTTCCAAATAATGCACCATACAACTTAATAACCTAGAGTAATCAAATAGTGCTCTTTAAAATTGGATCAAACAAATTTAGTCCGGTGGTCTAGAAAATATTATTTAAGAGCATTTCAAACAATGCTTACTATAAAATATCAATAAATTAATACATTCATAGTTAAGTTATAAAATAGCAAATCAGCGTATTCCAAATTTACACTCGGTGTCCATAAAGAAAATATCTGATTGCTTTTTGCATATAATACAAATTTAAAAACATGGAAAGAAAATTATTTTTAAGCTTATTTTTCACATAACGTGTTCTTACTTGATTTGTTTCTTTTAAAGAACGAGATAATTCACTGCTAGCTCCACCAGTTGCACAGTCGGCTATAATTAAAGGCATATAATAAGTAAGCTTATTTTTAGTATAGACACGTAAATGCAGATCATATTCTGACACTATTTTAATTGTATCATCATAGCGATAATGCTTAAATAGTGAAGAATTATAAAATGCACTTTGATGATGTACTGTATTTTGCAGAATAGTTCTTGGACCCAGAAAGGAACGATAAAGGTGGCCATTATCAAACATTATCTCCCCAAATACTATTGAATAATCGGTCTTTAAGTAAGGTTCTATTGTTCTTATTATATTTGGCCTTAAGGTATCATCACCCCCAATAAAATAAAGCCAATCGCCAGTTGCCCAGTTTATACCCTTATTCATAGCATCATAAATACCTTTATCGGGCTCGCTGCACCAACCAGCAAGTTGGTCTTCGTATTTGCGTATTAAGTCTATAGACCCATCCGTGCTTCCCCCATCAATTATCCAATATTCAATTAACTCTTTATCTTGCTCTATAACACTTTGAATAGTAGCTTCCAAAGTGGGCAAAGCATTAAACACAACTGTAATGATAGACACTAAGGGACGTCCCATAACTTAAAATTACTAATACATACTTCCTTTCAGGCTAAAAGTGCCTTCTATTTAGAGCAAATCTTCTGTAAAGATAAACAGGTATTATTTTATGCACTACTTTTGATGAAAATGAAGTCAATTAGGCGCTTATAAGCTATCACATACTAGATGCATTAATTTTCTATTTAGTGAATTTATCTGTTGCCTTTGCAATGTTATTCACTTGGATGCAAGCTATGGCCACCATTTCGATTTAAGTAGTGCTAATATAACCTTAGATCAATTATTACTCTAAGAGTCTGTTAATAAGCTCTTTATTTTATAATTGACCTTAATCTCAGGTACTATGCGTAAGAATGAAGATCAACTAAAGGAATTTTCAGAACTACCTTCTTCTCCTAAAGTCACAATAATTACAGCAGTATATAATGCCGAAAAATACTTAGATTCCTGTATATCCAGCATTTTAAATCAAACCTATAAAAATTTTGAATATATAATTATTGATGGTGGCTCCACTGATAGTACTCTCTCAATCATTAAAAAGTATCAGAATCAGCTTACTCATTGGGTGAGTGAACCTGACAAAGGAATATACGATGCTTGGAATAAGGGATTGGCCAAGGCAAGTGGCGACTGGATTGCTTTTGTTGGAGCAGACGATCAATTATATCCTGACGCTTTGTACTCATATGTACAGCACATTGTCCATCACCCTAATCAACACATGTTAGATTTTGTCTCCTCACGCATAGAGTTAGTTAATATGGACCTATCTCCTATCGAAGTAGTTGGTGAGACTTGGGAGTGGGAGCGTTTTAGGCGCCAAATGATTACCTGGCATGTGGGGACTTTTCACTCTAAACAATTGTTTGTAAAATATGGCTTTTTCGATACTAAATATAATATTTCTGGTGATTACGAGTTGCTTCTTCGCGCAAAGAATCAATTAGTTACTTCATTTATTGATAAAATAACGGCTAAAATGCGTGTTGGTGGAGTAAGTAGTGTCAATCTTTTTAAAGCCAGCAGCGAAACATATCGAGCTAAAATAAAGAACGACGCAATTTCATTAGTAAAAGGAAACCTTTTAATGGTTTTTGATAAACTGCGTTTATTTATCAGGATATATATAAAATAAAAATTAATGATTTATAACTCTCTGCAGGATTTTTTATGAGTAACAGCTATCCAAACCTTAGAAATGCTGTTATTTGAGGTGGGCCGATTTCGCCGGACACTTTTTGGGGAGCCCTATAGACCAAGTTGGCACAGCTCGCAGATTTTAGCAATTCTTCTACAGACTCTAATATAGTAATGTATCGACAATAAATTTAATAAAATAAATTTCGTCTATGTTATAATATTAAAGCGTAAACACGATTCAAATGAACTAAATATGTATATAGCTTGTTAAAAAAAACTAAATTCCCCTTGGTTAAAGTAAGAATATTACAAGTAAAATAAATAAAGAATTAAGGCGATATGGGCAATCTCCCAACTATTTCAAATATGAATGGAGTTAGCGTGGTTATATGCTGTTATAATAGTGCTCAACGTTTAACTAAAACCATTGAGCATATAGTCAAGCAAGAAATTACTAGCGCTATAAAATGGGAACTCATTATTGTGGATAATAATTCGACAGATAATACGTCTGAGAGAGCTAATTTAATATGGGCTGAATATAACATCACTAATATTAATTTCAAGATTGTATTTGAGGAAAAACAGGGCCTGAATAATGCAAGGCTAAAGGGTATAGCGGAAGCTACTTACGAATATATACTTCTTTGCGACGACGACAATTGGCTTTGTCCTACTTATATTGAAACTGCATATGCTATAATGGCTAACAACCCTAATATTGGCGTATTAGGCGGGTTTAGCGAACCTATTAGTGAGTTTGACTTACCTTTATGGTTTACTACTTTTCAATATGCTTATGCAGTTGGTGCTCAAAATTTGTATTCAGGAGATGTCTCATCACGAGGGTACCTATGGGGAGCAGGGATGATTTTTAAAAAATCTGTATTTACGAAACTACTTACCAGTGGTTTCAGATTCCAAGTATCAGATAGAAGTGGATCTAGTTTAGAATGTGGTGGGGATTCAGAGCTATGTAGATGGTTTTTGATCGCTGGCTACCAATTATGGTATGACGAAAGACTGAAATTTAAACATTTTATACCTGCAAATAGATTAGAAAAAAAATACGTTGACAAAATATTTGAAGGAATTGAAGTTTCAACTAAAAAACTAATCTATTATGACGCATTTATTCGCTACGGATTGGAACCTAGAACCTTAAAGACTATTCTAATAGCTGGGTTTCATCTCGTCAAATATTTAATAATTAGAAATAATTATTCAAGAGCCTGTGTTTGTGCGCTTATACCATTTCAGGCAAATATTATTTTTGATAACCCTATTAAATCCATCATAGAGGCTACACAAAAATATCGTAATAATCTTGTAAAATTATAAATAAAGAACAAATGCTATAACTTTATACGTGTCAACTTCATAGAACATTAAAATTAATTTATTCTTATAATGACATTTCTTTATTTCATTTTATAATTGAGAAGAGCAGATTCAAGTTTGAAGTTCAATTCCCCGTTTTAAAGTGTAATGGATTGGACTTAAAAAGTCTAATGTTTTGTTAAATCAGTGGTTGGGTTGATCTCGAATCCAAGATACGTCGCTAGGTTTGACAATTCTAATTCGAAACCCTTTGAGGATATATTGCCTAGTGACTCCATTGGTTGTCCTCCTCCCCTAAAGCGTAACCATTGAATGTTGGAATCGAATACCCGATTGATAAACACTTTCTGGAGTCCGATATTTCAACGATGAATGAGGCCTCTCAAAATTATACCGTCGCCACCACTCATCCAAAGCATCTTGAATCTGCTGGATTGTCGTAAATACCTTCAAGTTCAGACACTCGTTCGAATAGTCCCATTAAGCCGCTCAACCAATCCATTTTGCGTGGGTTTGCCCGGCTGAGTATAGCGAATTTCGATGCCATGTTTGAGGCCGAAGGCCACCATCTTAGCACTGATCATCTCGGGACCATTATCACAACGGATGTACTCCGGTTTGCCATGAGCCAATCCCATCTGCTCCAAATAAGCCACGAGTTGTTTAGCTTTGAAACTGCTCTGGGCTACCACTAACAAACACTTGCAGCTACACTCATCGAGCACGTTCAAGATGCACGTTTTCTTCTCGGCCACCACTTCATCGCTTAGAAAATCCAATGACCAACCGCCCCGGCGGCCCGCCTTGTCCTACTTTGCTGGCAGCCAACGTGTTGGGATTGTCCCGCTTCATGGTTTTGCGTTTGACAGGCGTTCATAAATTCAGCTTGAGTGACTTATAGACTCGATAAACCCGCTTGTGATTCCAGGTATGACCTGCCAATCGAAGCCAACCAAACATCAACCCAAAGCCCCAATTCAGATACCTCATCGACAAGGCTTTAAGTTGCTCAGCAATCTGCTTATCGGCATTGACTCGTTTAGCTTTGGTATAGATCGTCGCTCGACGTTGCCCCAATACTCGGCAGACTCGCCGGAGCGAGGTTTGGCGTTGAGTCACGACTGTGTGGACAATTGTGATAGCCTGCTGGGTAGAGGGGCCTATAGCTAGGAGCTCGTAGGCATCATTGAGAATGTCTAATCCAAGCTTTTGTCGGCTAACAATTTCTTCAACCGAGCATTTTCGGCTTGTAGGGTCTTTATTTTGCGAAGCTCTTCGGTATCCATACCACCGTACTTCTGTCGCCAGTTGTAAAAGGTGGCCGGGGAAATGTTATACTGTCGGCAAATCTCATCGACGGACTGTCCTTGACTCGGTAGTGCTAAAATCTCAACGATTTTGGACGGTTCACCGTTGCGATTCACTAAACTGACTTTTCTTCATGATAAACCATTGATTAGATGAAAATAAAACTGATTTTCTACTTTTCAATGGTTACGCGGTTCGGGAGCAGGCACAGCTCGCAGATTTTAGCAATTCCTCAACTCGTCCTGAGAATCGTTAATATTACAAAATATCCTTGTTGATTACAACAACATTTTCACCGCTTAATTTAAGACTATAATTTTGAAAAGCTTTGTTTATGGCAGCAAAAAAAGGCTTTGAGCATCCATCTTCCATCCAATCATGAAGCTCAATAATTATGGCCTTTGTTTTAGGTAACCAACTTAAATAATTATCGCTAAACAAATATTTTTCTGCTGATTCAATATCTAACTTTAATAAATCGATTCGTTCTAAATTAAACTCAGTTAGAATATTATCAATAGTAATAGTATCAATCGTATTGGGATTAGTAGCTTCTTCTTTACTGGCATCAATTTCCTCAGTAACCATTGCCCATTTACCCATATTGTACTTATCACTTATACTTAATCTTGTCGACCGTGGCCACAAACCTGCTTTTATTATATGAATATTAGTATAGTGCAGTAGATTTTCTCTCAACGCATCTAGATTATCCTTATCCGGTTCAACGGCAATAATTGTAGCATTTGGAAATTTATTTTTAAAATATATGCTTGCTAAGCCAATATTAGCCCCACCATCAATAATCGTCTTTGGTTCAAAGCCCAAATCAATATCGAATTCCTTGTAGACAAAAACTTGAGAAAACACTTCTCTATCAGAAGTATTAGGGCGCAAAATAATTGGGTGTTTAAAATTTCGAATTCTCAACGCTGTTTTTTTCTTTATTGAGGTTCCTTGAAAAAATAAAACAACGCCCTTGGATAAGCCTAAAGATTTAACCAAGTGAAGTAGAATTTCTAATCGGTAAAGCATATTGCGATCAAGAGGTTTGAGCTATGATGATAACATAAAGTGAGTGCCAACTTCTCTTTAAAGGTTTTCCATATTTGATACAAGGATACTATTAAAAAATCAAACTAACTAGTTATCAATAATATATAAGCTTACCTCACTGTATTTGCCATTATACTAGTTTGGCCCACATACATTAATATAGCTTTAATAGGTAAATTATTCTAAATAAAAATTGCAATATCTATTATAAAAATGAATCATCGGTTTATTGCATTTAATTACTTAGTTCTAGCTATCAAATATAATAAACTATACAACATTATCATAATTAATAATGTTATTAGATTTTATTATCTGTAGGAAGGCATATAAAGTATTAGCTATAGCTTGTATAACAGCAACAAAAATACTTAGTACCAATACGCCTTGGAGTGATGAAACATCTATAAAAGCAACACCACCCACAATGGCAATAGTGTTAATAGCAATAGAAATAATAGGATTTAGAATCCACCCTCTACTTGTATACAGATTAAAAGCAGATCCAGAAATTAAATTAATACAACTAGTTATTGTTATTAGCAATGCCTCTTTTTTTAATGCCGAGTATTTAGGGCCTAGTATCCATAATATCTCAGTAGAAAACGCCCAAAAAAGTCCAACAATAGTAGCACTTACGATTAGCCACCCTATCTGTATTTTTATAAAGTAATTTAGAAGGATGGTCTGATCTTTAGGTAATCTGGCGTAGCGGGGAAGAATGATTATATTAAAAAGTAAAGTTAAGAGTCCAGGTAATAACGCAATACGACCAAGAGCTCCAATTTGAGCAACTGCTAGTGTAGAGCCAAAAGCAGAAACTAGCCAAATTGTGATTTGACCTGAAAAACAGTGGTAAATAGAACTAGGTAATTGGCGTTTAACAACTGCTAAAATTGCCGCCCGGATAATAGGATCTGATTTTTGTTCTTGTTTAGCATGCTTGTCGGATATTTTCTTTAAGTTAACATTAGCCCATAATTGAGAAATTCCACTGGCAAGTAAAGCTAAAAAAGCCCAGGGAAAAAAATATATTATTGTAAAGGTGAGCACTAGACGTGCTAAATGTAATTTAACCTGATTCTTTTGCAATGGGGCAATATCTTGCTTGAGTTTGGGAGCAATTTCAAGCAACTCCCCAGTAAGAGCGGATAAAAATGCAGGTATAAGAGAAAAAATAATTATTAAAGACGTAAACCAGCTTGCATCGTGATGAAGCAATTGATACAGCAGTAAAGGAACAGAAATAATAAGGCTCGCAATTGCAAATTTTTTCCTTAAATCAAGACCAACAGCTAATACGGTTCCTAGTTTTACACGGTCTTGCCAAACTTTTCCTCCCTGCGACATTACTCCTGCAGCAATTCCACTATCCGCTAGAACTATCATAGTCATAAGCATTGAATTAGTTAGGGTATATAATGCATATTCTTTTGTCGAAAATAGACGAATTATTAAAAGACCACTTATCGCTCCTACCCCTTGCACTACTATTTGAGCAGAACTGGTGATAGTAATTAATTTAATCCATTCTAATGCTTTAGGGTTTTTAATAGTAGCCCGAATATTTTTAGACATTGAGTTTAAAATCATTAATAATAAGTAAAGTAGAATTAATACTCCGTAAGTATTAATAGTCTAATTGCTTTTTTTGTGAAAGAAAATGCATAATTAGCTTAGGTTATATTCTTCGCACACGATATTAACGTTAACAATTATTTTTAATAAATACCTTTAAACCTACTTTAGTAAGTTTACAAAATAGAGAAATTGTTAGTAAAAAAAACGATTACAGGTTTTGTATCTTTTCCCTATTGCTAATATGTTATTATACTAGCTAACTAGTTTGAGATCCATTCAAAAGCAATTTTAAATATTTTTTTACACAAATAAAATTTATGTAAAAAGTGCAATTGCTTTTTCAATATACTACTAATCCTATTATACTCATATCAGAGGAATATTATCTATTAAATCTACTCGATTTATGAATATTGCTTGAATACATAAACACTCATCAGCTACCAAGTTTGCTTTCATGCTAAACTTCCGGCAGTATAATATTTTTTTTAAATGATTGTAGCTAGCCATAACGTTTAAAGTTTAACATTCTGAGGTTTGTAGTAGCCTATTTAAAATCATTGTCCAGTTTAATTACTTAATTTATTGGAGTTAATCTATTACTCAACAGGAAGTTTTAAAACTTTATTATTTATAACACGTGAAAGTGTTAATTGGGTATGGAATCTAATAGTCAAATTAGGTTTTCATATAGCCCCAAAGTTTCATTAACTGTATGTTGCCAAGAAAATCGTCGCAATTGTTGTTGTCCATTTTGAATTAAGTTATTTCTTAGCTCATCGTCCAATATGACGCGTTCGACATTTGTGGCCATGGATTCCGAATCTGTCGGGTCAAAATATAATGCACCTTTACCAGCAACTTCTGGAAATGAACTGGTATTACTTACAATACAGGGACAATTACAAGAAAAAGCTTCTAAAATAGGAATACCAAAACCTTCATACAAGGAAGGAAATACAAAAGCAATTGCCCCGTCGTATAGATGTGGCAATAAAGTATCATCAATTAATTGATGTTCTACTAATCCATTTAGTGATAATGCTCTGATTACGTCATGCTCATTACTTGTAAAACTGCCACCACCTGCGCAAACAAGGACAATTTGGTAACGAATAAGTATATAGGCAATAGAGCGTAAAAATGGAATAAAGTTTTTGTACCCAGTTCTATTACCAACAAATAATAGATAAGGCCTCTTGTTAATTTTATAAGTATTTTCTAAAATTTTATTTTGAGAAAATGGAGTACTAAGGTAAATAACTGTAATTTTTTTGGGGTCAATATTTAAGATATCAACCATATCCCGTTTAGTGCTTTCAGATATCGCTATTAGATGAGATGCATATTGCGCTATCTTCTTCTTTTGACCAATAATCAACGTATCAGCCGATAGTTCAACAAACTGATGAGATAATCGCTCATATGTCATATCATAAAATGTAGTTACATATGGCTTATGGCTTGTATAATTCTTTAAAAAATCACTAAAATACGTAGCATGATATACATCATAATTAGCAAGTTTAGCATTTACTATATTGAATATTTTATTTGACTGAGAAAGTAATCGATACCTTTTTGGAAATGGATATGGTAATACGGGAATTTTATATTCATGTAAATGAATATTGTTAGACCAAAGCAAAGAAAGATGAGCATTATGATGCTCATCTTTATTAATTCCTTTTATTAACTCACAGTAGTATCTAGATATACCTCCGTAGTTCTGAAGAGAAAAAGCCTGATGGTCAAAAAAAATATTCATATTTCTTCAAAGATATTTCTTGCAAAGACATAATCCGTTTAGAATACTTATATTGCCACTAAACAAAAGTTATATATTAGAGCAATTGTTAAGTGCTTTATCCAGCAGATAAATATGTCAAAATTGCTAGAACTAGTGGAGACACAATCATTTACCAATAATTGTGTCTCCACTAGTCGATCCCATAACCATTTGCCTTGCTACTTCACTCATCGTAAATTGGGCCTTCCATTCCAAATTCCTTAAGGCTTTAGCTGGATTAGCATGCCCTTCAGCAATATCAGTTGGTCGGAAAAAGGACTTATCAGTATGCACATGGTTTTCCCAGCAGAGACCAACCGTTTCAAATACAACGCGAATGAAATCACTTAATTTATGTGTTTTGCCTGTGGCAATTACATAATCATCCGATTGGTTTTGTTGCAACATAAGCCACATCGCTTCTACATAGTCTGGAGCCCATCCCCAATCACGCGCGATATCAATATTACCTAACGTCAATATTTCGTTACTTCCATTAGCAATCCTACAAGCCGCAGCTACGATCTTCTGCGTCACAAATCGTTCTGGTCGGAGGGGAGATTCATGGTTAAATAGAATACCTGTACTAGCGTGGATTTGATAGGCTTCTCTATAATTAGCTACTTGCCAGAAGGCTGCTGCTTTTGCAACACCATATGGGCTCCTTGGGCGAAAAGGCGTGTTTTCATCGGCTGTTAAACTACCTGTATCGCCAAAACATTCACTCGAACCTGCATTATAAAACTTAATGGGCTGATTTGTAAATCGGATAGCTTCAAGGAGATTAAGCGTACCAACACTAATACTTTCAAGTGTCTCAACGGGTTGCTCAAAAGAAAGACCTACCGAACTTTGACCAGCTAGGTTATATACTTCATCAGGTTTAACTTTTAGGAGCGTTTGCAACACACTTCTAAAGTCATTTATACTAATAGATACGAATTGAATAGAAGAACGGATCCCTAAACGCTCCAGATTTTTAAAAGAAGACATTTGGGCATCTCGTGAGCCTCCTACTACTTGATAGCCTTTTTCAAGTAATAATTTCGCTAAATAGGCTCCGTCTTGACCCGAAACTCCACAAATTAAGGCTGTTTTCATGCAGTTCGGACGGATTTGGATTTAGCAATTAATCGAATGTCTCGAATTAAGGCAACCATTATGCTTATAACAACCCCAACTACGATAGAGCCTAACATGATAAATGTTCGCTTGGGACCTGTTTTACGAAGTGGTACAGTTGGTGGCTCTAATATTTTAAATACTGGCGTTTCTTCCTGTACTTTAATTTTAGCCTGTTCTAATTGCTTTGACAATTCATTATAAACTGATTGCTCAAGTAAATAGTCCGCCTGAAGCCTTTGTTCGTCTATTTTAGCAGTATTTAAAAACAGATTCCTATTTCGATCCCTATAAGTTGATAAAGTATATTCAGCGGATTGATAACGACTTTTTGCTTCTTTCACTCGATCTTCAAGGAAGGCAACTTGTTTACGAGCTTTTTCCGTACGATAGTTAATGATATAGCTCGTGAGATAATTGAGAGATGCGCGAGAGATAGTAGCTACAACCATAGGATCACGCTCGGTAGCAGTAATCGTTAATATACCTGTTTTCTTATCATACATTCCTAATACACTAGCCTGGACTGATTTAATTAATAAATCTTCCTCTTTCGTGACTTGTAAAGCATCCTCAAAGTTCTTCAAATTATTTTTACCATCATTTTTTTCTTCTTTATTGCCAGCAAATAAACTCATAAGCTTGCCAATAAAACTATTTGATCCAACACGTCCAATATATTCTTTCAAAGGCATTTTTGCCTTTAATTCTAGTGAATAAACTGGATGGTTTAATAAATTTAAAGCGAAGGGAATACTTTGCAATATATTCGGGTAAAGATCTGGGCGAATAGCGTCCGATGAATTCATATTGTCAAGGCTGATGCCGGCTAATCCAGCCAAAGAACCTAAACCACCTAAACCATTAGCACCTCTTGCCTGAATTTCTGGCATTACCGTAACTTGAGCTGTATATATATTATGCTTAGAAAACGCATATAATGCGCCGATTAAAAGTCCTATTAAAGCACCTATTAGTATTCGTCGGCGACTAGTCTTTAAAAATTCTATAATATCGCTCAGCCGAATCTCGATTTCGCCTTCTTCAGCATCTTTCTTTCTTGAAGTTTCTGTAATAGACATAATAAAATGAGAAAGCAATTCTTAACGAAGAAGAATATTAACAAGGGCGATCGAAACAGTTGTCAATAGTGACAGAACTCCAAGCCTTTCCGCAGTACTTAACTTATTTGTATCTAGAGGCTTAAATGGAACAACAACTGTTGATCCTGGGTAAACTTTAGGTCGGAATGAAAAAAAGAGGAAGTGATGTGTTCTGGCTTTTCGACCATTGGGATAAACTATATATGCTTTACTTTTTCGAGCATTATCGGTAGTACCTCCTGCTTCACTGATATAGTCGTCAAACTTATATTCTTCTTTATAACTAACAGCAGATGAATTCAGAACGGCACCCTCTACTCCAACTATTTCTGGTCGTTTGGGAATATATAATGTGTCTTGTGCCCTAAGCAAAAGGTTTTCTTCAATTCCCGAATCAGTAAGAATTCTGCTTAAGTCATTCCCAATAACAATACCCTTTCGTTTAAATTGGGCGCCCATGATATATGCTTGTGGCTTTAGGCCGCCTGCCCGCTTAATAAGGTCACTAATACGCTCTTCCCTACTAAAAATAGAATAGTTCCCGGGCTGCATAATTTCCCCATATACATAAACCTGTTGCTGTTCTTCATAATTGGGCGATGTACGGATATACACAATATCGAAAGGCTTGAGCTTAAACTCAGCAGAAACCCCAGAATCACTCTTCATCGACGTGATCTGTAGATTTCTATCAATCGCAAATCGATAAATTTCCAATTTGGTAGCTCGAATACCGGCCGAATCCTGCCTTATACGTCGGGCAACTTCAACCAGGTTAGGTTTAGCACCTTCTTGGAATCCTCCAGCCTGAGCAACCAAATCGGCTACACTCATATTTGCAACAAACTCAATACTATCAGGTTGATTAACAGCTCCTTCAATTATGACGTAGTATTTTTCACGAAGATCACGGATAGATAGGACAGTCAAGCTGTCCTGGCGCATCAGTGGAATATCGGCAATTTCACCGCGCATTAGTTTACCCAAATCAAAGGACAGATTTTCTTTATCCATATCTGGGCGCTCACGGGTAATTGATGCTCGATTGGTAAATGCATCCTTACGAAGCCCATCTGCCCGATTGATAAGCTGTCGGACCGTTTCTAAACCTGGTTCAAGTGAATAATCCCCAGGGCGCATCACTGCTCCAGCTACTTGTACTCGGTTTTCATAACGCTCTAATATTTTCCCGACTTCGTATTTATCACCTCCTTGCGGAATAAAAGCCCCTATTTGTTCTTCGCTAATTGTAACAATACGTCGTTCACGACTGGTATTTCTTCGAAGTGTAATTGAGGCTCGGTAAGCATCATCGGCGAAGCCGCCTGCAAATCCCAAAACTGTTTTTAGGGTCTCGCCTGGAAGTACTTCAAAAATAGCTGGACGACGCACTTGCCCCTTTAATTCAACATGGGTCTCATAATCGGCAACCCGAATGACATCCTGATCACGGAGTTGAATGTTGTCCCGTTGGTCTGCCCGTAGAATATAATCGTATAGGTCAATGGTACGTACCACTCGATTTCCACGGATCACACTTATTTTACGAAATGATCCTGTTTCTGGATTGGGCCCTCCGGCCAGGTAAAGTGCATTAAATGCTGAACCTAAAGAAGATATTGTATATGTTCCAGGGCGAACTACTTCACCTACCAGTGTTACCCGAATGCTACGAATATTAGTTAATGTGATATTGGCACTTGTACCACTACCAGCTGTACCTAAACCCTGATAACCTCCCTTTCGCAAACGATCAATAATGCGCTGTTCTGCCTGCTCAATTGTCAGACCACTTACAAAAATGGGAGCCAGATCAGGAATTTTCACAGTACCATCTGGGCTAACTTTCAATTCAAAGTTCCCAGTTGATGCACCGGAAATATCAATTTTAATTTCATCGTCGGGACCAACTACATAATTTCTTGGTGTAGCGATGCGTAAATTCGGCTCAAATGACAGATTGGCATTCTCAAATAAAGAAGCGCCAAACACGCGGAGTTTTTTGCTTGTATCCTTACGTGTTATAGTTAATGAATCGGTTCGCCGAGAAAGGTCTGGAGGCAATGTTCTCCCTGTTTGTTTGTCAATTACAGACTGACTTAATGGACGAGAACTCTGGGCGCGAATAGCGATAATCCGCTTCCGCATTTTGGCAATATCGTCGAGTGTATATCCCTGCGACATGGCAGCTTGTTCGACCTGAGCTTCACTAAGACCGCTGGCCTGTGCCCGTTCATAAAAGTTCTGTACGTCTTCGTCACTTAACTGATCTACCCGAGATCGGGTTGCTGCCTGAGCAGATGCCTGATACGATCCTGTCAGTGCTAATAGTAGGAAAACAGCAGGATAGAAGAGAATACAATGGATAAAATGTGACAATTTGTCCTTAGTACGCATGAAGACTGGCGGTTGGGCCAAAATTTGAACTGCAAAAGTAATAGATTCTTGTTAAAACTCCGTTCCCTTATAATAAGGTAGGACTGGCACGCAAGCCTTTACGTTGTAGTCCCACCTTAATGCACTAAATTTGTAGGAAAAACGGTCGGTAGTCAATACTAAACGATAATACTTACTGGTATTGACTGACGACTAATGACCAAAAAGAAATGATTAATCTCATAGCTAAATTTTTCGGGACCAAATCGCAACGGGACATCAAAGAATTACTCCCTTATGTCGAAAAGGTGAATGCCGAATTTGCCCGATTAAAAGACCTCTCCAATGATGAGTTACGTCAGGTCTCAGCGTCGCTCAAAGCTCAAATTGCCGATGAGTTAGCCGATATTGACAACCAGCTTGCTGAGTTGGGTGAACAGGCTAGTCATCCCGACGTTGACGTCAATGAAAAAGAGCGTCTTTTTAATCAGATCGATAAACTCGAAGCTGATCGGAACACCGAGTTAGAGCGCGTACTCCTCGATATTTTACCCCGGGCCTTCGCTGTAGTAAAAGAAACAGCTCGGCGGTTTACCGAAAATGAACAGCTAACGGTAACAGCGACAGATTCTGACCGCGAATTGGCTACCCGTAAAAAGCATATAACCATTGACGGTGAGCAGGCTCATTGGGCCAATCGCTGGGATGCGGCTGGTACGCCTGTGAAATGGGACATGGTCCATTACAATGTTCAGATTATTGGGGGCGTCGTCTTGCACCAGGGCAAGATTGCCGAAATGGCTACTGGTGAAGGTAAAACGCTCGTCGCTACTTTTCCTGCCTTTCTGAATGCCCTCGCGGGTCGTGGTGTACACATCGTAACGGTCAACGATTATCTGGCCAAACGTGACTCCGAGTGGATGGCTCCTCTGTTTGAGTTCCATGGTCTTCGAGTCGATTGTATTGACAAACACCAACCTAATTCTGAGCAGCGCAAAAACGCTTACCTTGCGGATATTACTTACGGCACCAACAACGAATTTGGCTTTGACTATCTGCGCGATAACATGGCCAGGGAACCAAGTGAGTTGGTTCAACGGAAACACCATTATGCCATGGTCGATGAGGTTGACTCCGTTTTAATTGACGACGCTCGTACGCCGTTAATTATCAGTGGACCAGTACCTCGTGGTGATGAGCAGGATTATATTGAGTTAAAACCCCGTGTATCCCGTGTAGTTGAGGCTCAACGTAAATTAGTATACGATTACCTGAACGATGCCAAAAAGAAGATTGCGGCAGGAGATGAAAAAGAAGGGGGCCTGTCTTTGTTCCGCGCCTATCGTGGTTTACCGAAGCATAAGCCTCTAATCAAGTTTCTGTCAGAAACCGGGAATAAAGCCCTTCTCCAAAAAACGGAATCGATTTATCTCGCCGAGAACCAGAAATTGATGCCTGAAGCCGATGCTCCTCTCTATTTCACCATCGACGAACGGCACAATAGCATCGACCTGACGGAAAAAGGAATTGACTACATCACGGGTTCAGGCGAAGATCCTAATTTCTTTATCCTCCCCGACTTATCGATTGATCTTAATGTGATCGATAAAGATAGTGAGTTCTCGGAACAGGAGAAGATCCTTCATAAAGAAGCTGTTATTCGTGACTACGCGGTTAAAACGCAGCGTATTAATACCGTTAACCAACTGCTGAAAGCGTACACGCTGTTCGAGAAAGACACCGAATACGTTATTATGGATGGTAAGGTGAAAATCGTCGATGAACAAACGGGCCGGATTATGGAAGGCCGCCGTTGGTCGGATGGTTTGCACCAGGCGGTTGAAGCGAAAGAAAATGTGAAGGTTGAAGACGCCACGCAGACCTACGCTACCGTTACGCTTCAGAACTACTTCCGGATGTATCACAAGCGGGCTGGTATGACTGGTACAGCTGAAACGGAAGCTTCTGAGTTCTGGCAGATTTACAAAATGGACGTTGTTGTTATCCCAACAAACCGCGCCATTAGTCGGGTCGATGAAGAAGATAAAGTTTATCGCTCCGTTCGTGAAAAGTACAACGCGGTGGTGGACGAAATCGCTAGTCTGGTGGAGAAAGGCCGCCCGGTACTGGTGGGTACAACCTCCGTTGAAAACTCTGAATTACTGAGCCGCTTCCTGACTATTCGTAAAATTCAGCATCAGGTTCTGAACGCTAAATATCACCAGCGGGAGGCCGAAATTGTAGCCTCGGCAGGTTTGCCGGGCACGGTTACGATTGCCACCAACATGGCAGGCCGTGGTACAGATATTAAGCTGACGCCAGAGTCGCGGGCAGCGGGTGGCTTGGCCATCATCGGTACAGAGCGCCACGAATCGCGTCGGGTCGACCGTCAGTTACGTGGCCGGGCTGGTCGTCAGGGCGACCCAGGAACATCGCAGTTCTTCGTCTCACTTGAAGATAGCCTGATGCGTTTGTTCGGTTCAGAGCGGATCGCTAAAGTGATGGACCGAATGGGACTCGAAGAGGGTGAAGTTATTCAGCACTCGATGATTACGAAATCGATCGAACGCGCTCAGAAGAAAGTCGAAGAAAACAACTTCGGTATTCGGAAGCGGCTACTCGAATACGATGACGTAATGAACTATCAGCGTGAAGCGATCTACAAACGCCGTCGGAATGCGTTGTTTGGTGATCGTTTGCCACTCGATATTGCCAACACCATGTATGATGTGGTGGAAGAAACGGTCAATAATTCGGAAGGGAATTACGAAGAAGTGAAGCTCCAGCTTCTGACGACATTAGGCCTTTCATCTGAATTAACTGCCGAAGCATTTGGTCGGATGAAGAAACCAGATCAGATCCGGCATTTGTACAACGAAGCCGAAGCTAATTACCAAGCTAAAAATCAGGCGATCGCGGAGAAAGCGCTGCCTGTTTTAACTCAGGTTCTGAACGAACAAGGCCATCAGATCAAAAACATTGTTGTGCCTTTCTCAGATGGCATGCACGAGTTAACAGTGGTTTCTGATCTGCAAAAGGCTGTTGAAAGCGGTGGTCGTGAAATCGTGACGGAAATGGAGAAAGCTGTCACTCTGTCTGTTATTGACCAGGAGTGGAAGGAACACCTTCGCGAGATGGATGATCTGAAGCAATCGGTACAGAATGCCGTTTTTGAGCAGAAAGACCCCTTGCTGGTGTACAAATTCGAGTCGGTGGAGCTGTTTAAACGCTTCCTGAACAAAGTCAATTTCGACACCATCAACTTCTTGACGAAGGCTGATATCCCCGCTCAGGAAGCACAGGAAATAGAACAGGAAATCCGTCAAGCTCCTGCTCAACGTCGTCCACAACCTCAGCCAAAGCTTCAGACCAATATCGAAGATTTTGAGGATGATCACCTGGCTACCGGTCCTGAAGAATATGCTCGTCGAATGGCCGAGAATGATGCAATGGGCGCTGGTGCCCCACCAATGCCTCGGCAAGCTCCGGTACGGGTGGCTAAACAGGATCGTAACGCTCGTGTCAGCGTGCAATACGCCGATGGTTCCGTAAAGAAAGATGTTAAGTTCAAAACAGTGGAAAACGATGTCCTGAGCGGTAAAGCCATGATCATCGATTAGGACGCTGGTCAATAGTTGTGAAAACGCCCTCTGGATGGTAAATTCGGAGGGCGTTTTTTATGTAGTACGCGCTGTACTATTCATCCTATTAAGCCGTTATCAAGGCAGCATGTACCACATTTTTTTTGCTCTGTTTTTAGTCGGGCTTTCGTTCTTTTCACCCGTGGCCGATCCCATCCGCCTTCGCCCAGAACCAATACCTTTCACCCCGAAAGAATTTTACATTGCTGAAGTTACCGATCAACGTAGCGAAAAAGGGGCCATTGCTCGGTTGGCATTAATCCTCAATCAATCTATACAACCCGTTGATTTAGAGAAAGGTGTAGCTGCCAGTTTCCAGCAGTTTATCAATCAGGGCCTGAAACAAAATAAGAAACTCCGCCCGATTGCGATGCGTATCCGCCAGTGTCGGGTAAACGAATCGGCAAAAGGCAATCGTGTAACGGGTCAGTTTACCTATGAGGTAGCATTCGATTTAGTGGGAAAAGATGACTCTGGAACTGAAACGAGTACTCGTCTAACCGATTATCGGGGGAGCGCCAATTACACCCGCCCCATCGACCAGACAGGGGTCATTGAGCAAACTATTCGGCAGGCACTAGTTGCTTCCCTGAAGAGCTTAAATGACTATATGAATCGAGAGAGTGGTCGAAATGAGAAATTGGCCCGAAGCCTTAAAATCAACTTTATTGACGACAACCGAATTACTGATGACGATACCGTACATTATAATCCTGCCCGAAAACTAACCTGGGCCGATTTTCAGGCAGCTCCACGTAAAGGCAGTCATTATGCGGCAGAAGTCTTCACCAGTTTTTCGTACGAGGGAAAAAGTACGGTGAAAGACGGCATTATTATCCTAAACCTGAGAGCAAAAGCCTATATGTTGAAAACCTCTTCGTGGGGTCGGTCTGATGCCCGAACAGCCTACGCTCTAAACCACGAGCAACGTCATTTTGACATTACCAAAATTATCGTTGAGCGATTCAAGCGCAAAATGAATCCTGATAGTCTGACTTTAGAGGACTATAACAGCATTGCTCAGTACCAGTTTATCGAATCCTATCGAGAACTGAATCGTATGCAAACTCAATACGACGACGAAACGAACCATAGTATCAATCAGGTAGCCCAGGAACGCTGGAATCAGAAAATTGATGAAGAACTCCGTACTTTAGGCGTCATAAAGTGATGAGGCATTGTTAATGAAAAAAGTCCGCGTTCTGCATATTAGCACAGCCCATCAGCCGCAAGATCCACGGATAGTTTTCAAACAATGTCAGACACTGGCCGAACACTATGATGTGTTTTGTGCACTACCTCATGCCGATTCAACTGTCGCACCCGCAATCCATTTTATCAGTCTTCCTTATTTCCGGCGGGTTATCTGGCGAATTCTATTAACCTGTCCATTTATCCTTTTCCGATGTATTTGGCTACGACCGAAACTCGTACACGTATACGTACCTGAGTTTTTGCCATTTGCGTACATTTTTCGACTTTTTGGGGCACAGATAATTTATGAGGTGCAGGAGAATCTGCACAAGAAAATGCACCTTAAAACCATCAATAAAAGTTTTTTATTGACAAAGGCATTCGCCTGGTTCGATCAGCTAGCGCAAAAGCATTTCTATCTGATCTTTACCGAACACGCGTATCTGGATACCTATACGAAACTGGCAAAGCCTCATGCCGTAATCTATAACTATCCCCTACTATCCTTGCTGGAGCCGTTGCGACAACCTTACAACCCAAGTTCGGCTAAGCCAAAATTTTTCTACATTGGCTGGCTTAGCTTCGAGCGCGCCTTCGATACGTTGGTCGAAGCGTTGGCACAATTGAAGAAAATTTACCCAAAAATCAGCGTGCACTTGTTTGGGCAGCAGACATTTACAGAGTGTGATTTAATCAAGCTTCCTAATTACAGCGCCATCCAGCCAAATCTCCACTTCCACGGTTACACCGATCAACGGGTTGCTTTTCCGTATGCTGCTGGGGCAACAGCCGGGCTGGCGCTACTCAAGCCCGTAGGCGATTATCCTGATTCTTACACCACCAAGTTATTTGAGTATATGGCACTTGGCCTACCTGTTATTACGTCCGACTTTGCGCTTTATCAAGGCGTTGTTGAACAGCATCAGTGCGGATTTTGTGTGTCGCCCTCTGACCCAATTCAGATAGCCAATGCACTCGTTTACCTGGTGGATCATCCCGACGAAGCGAGAGCCATGGGAGAGCGAGGCTATAAAGCCGTATCACAATTTTACAACTGGACGAGCGAGGCCCAAAAGCTGCTTAATTTTTACGAACACATACTTTATTGAGCGCAATAGAGTTAACTAGTAGGACAAAAACAAGACATATTGAATAGTTTATGGTATTGTTCTAATGTCCAATGCTACGTTTTCCCGGAAGGATTTAACTTTAGACATTAATTAAGGGTTGTCTGAGTGGTAACCCAATTTATTTGGCCTGATGTACATTCACGCAGTAAGCCATTACCTACCAACGCAGGTAGTTGGCAACGAACATTTTACCCAGCTCAACGGTCTGTCTAGCGACTGGATTATCGAACGCACTGGAATTGTGGAGCGACGTAAAGCTGCTCCCGGAGAAAATACGAATACCATGACAATTGAGGTCGTTAAACGACTTCAGGAAAAGGCAGATCTCTCCACGATTGATTTGATTGTTGGTGGAACGTATACCCCTTACGATACCATTGTTTCCATTGCTCACGAGGCTCAACACTACCTCGGTATTGCTGATATCCCAACTATTTCCATTTCAACAGCCTGTTCATCGCTATTGAACGCAATAGAGGTAGTTGAAGGCTATTTTGCCTTAAATAAAGCAACACGCGCGTTAGTCATTGTATCGGAGCATAACACGCTTTACTATAACGAACAGGATACCATTTCCGGCCATTTATGGGGCGATGGGGCCGCAGCTTTGCTCATTACCAAAGAAAGGCAGAGCGAAGATGACTTTGCCATTAAGGCCTTGCTGACAGGTGGAGCGGCTCATACACCTAAAGCAACTACTGGCGTCATGATGAAACCTGCCGACGGTGGCGTAACGATGCCACACGGTCGCGATGTATTTATTAATGCCTGCCAGTATATGCCTAAGGCCAGTCTGCAAGTACTCGAGCGTTGCGGATTAGGACTGGCAGATGTAGATTACATTTTGCCCCACCAGGCCAATCTGCGCATTTCGCGAAATGTCATGAATACACTTGGGCTGCCCGAAGAGAAGCTTATCTCCAATATCCAACGCTATGGAAATACGGGCTGTGCAGGCTGTGCCATTGCCCTTTCGGAGCAATGGGATACCTTTCAGAAAGGACAACGTATTATCATCACGGTATTTGGTGGGGGTTACTCCTACGGAGCTATGCTGGTAGAAGTATAAAAAAGGAGAAAAGGGAGGAGGGGGAGTAAAGGGAAAAAGGAGCTACTAGACCAGTCTTTTTCCTTTTACTCCCCCTCCTCCCTTTTCTCCTTCTATTGCGCTTCTCCTCGCCAAACGTTGTTCTTTTCATTGACGTCCGGCAATTGCTCGTCGGGATCAAGAACAACCGATTTCAGCGGAGAAGTTGAGTTATACTTAAACGTCCAGGAAGCACCCCGTTGCCATACTTCCACTGGTAAATTGATACGGCCTTTTTTTCCGTTGGTTTCCGTTACCTCGATCGTAACTGGCATGGCCATTTTTTCAAGGTTTTCAATCGAGATGAGCGAGCCTTTATCGGCGGCACCGTCCACGTATTTTACCTCTTTCACACCCTGGTCTAGTTTCCAGGTCTCGTAAAAGAAACCACGCCAAAACCAACCTAGGTCTTCACCAGCGCCATCTTCAATACTTCGGAAGAAATCATAAGGCGTTGGGTGCTTAAACGCCCAGCGATTCACGTAATTCCGGAAAGCAAAGTCGAAACGATTTGGCCCAAGAATTACATCACGCAGCAATTTCAGACCCATTCCTGGTTTATAATACGCCAGGATACCCAAAGCCCGAGGTTGCTGTACATCGGGAATCGTCATGATTGGTTCAGCGGGATAGAACAGAGCGGGAGCTAAATCATGCATGGTGCCTCGTTCCCGATTGTATTCGCCTTTGTTGAAATTAGCAGTTGAGAGCGTATTGATAAAGGTGTTGAACCCTTCGTCCATCCAGGGGAATTTACGCTCATTGTTACCCACAATCATCGGGAACCAGTTGTGCCCGAATTCATGATCGGTTACTCCCCAGAGAGCATCTTTTTTGTCTTTGTGATCGCAGAAAATAATACCAGGGTACTCCATGCCGCCTACAATACCGGCCACATTGGTTGCCACAGGATAGCTGAATTCGTACAGGTATTTCGAATAGAACTCAACGCATCCTTTCACATATTCAGTAGAGCGGTTCCATGAATCATTCGTCGCACTTTCGGCGGGGTAAACCGACTGCGCGAGGGCAGGTTTACCACTGGGCAGATTCATTTTAGCGGCATCCCAGACAAACCCCCGCGAAGAAGCCCAGGCAACGTCGCGAGTATTCAGGCAGCGAAACTTCCAGGTCAGGGTGCCCATTTTTTTCGGTCGGGTATCGGGATTGTTCACTTCATCTTTCCCGCGAATAATGACAGTTTGATCGCTTTTACGGGCTTGCTCTAGGCGTTTGATCTGTTCAGCAGTTAATACTTCTGTTGGATTTAGCAACTCGCCCGATCCCACCACAATATGGTTCCAGGGAGCCGTAATGCTATATTCATAATCGCCGTAATCGAGGTAAAACTCTCCAGCCCCTAGATAGGGAAGTACGTTCCAGCCTTCGATGTCGTCGTACACACACATGCGTGGATACCACTGAGCGATTTCGTAGATAATACCATCTTTACGAAGAAGCTGCCCCATCCGATCGGAACCATATTCGGGAATTTTAAAGCTGTAGGCAACTTTAACTTTCACGACATCACCCTTGGGTTTTACAGGATCGGCCAGACGCACCTGCATACGCGTGTCCGTAATTTCGTAGGGCATTGCGACAAATTTACCCTTTCCCTCATCGACAGTTACACTCGAGATAGTTAATCCCCCCGAAAAGCCCTGATTACCAAACCGACCGCCTGAAACAGGGGTTGTTTTGGCCGCTCGTGATGTATCGCTAAACGCATTCTGGTCCAATTGAAGCCATAAATAGGCTAACGTTTCGGGCGAATTATTTTTGTATGTTATCGTCACCTCACCCGTAATTGTATTCTTCTGGTCATCAAGCGTAACGTTGATCTGATAATCTGACCGATTCTGCCAATAATTCGGCCCAGGCGCACCACTGCCGGTACGATAATCGTTTCCCGGTTGCATATTAAATAAAGGGTGGAAGAGCGCAAGCGGGTCATATTTCGATCCCGGCGTGGATGTCGACGAAGGTGACGTTTGGGCGAATGATAGTAAGCTTAACAACCACAATCCAGCCCAGAGAAGTATTCTTTTCATGAAGTTCTAGGTACGTAACAACTGTATTATTTACTACAAATAACGCGATAAAGCCCTAAAATCAGATGGCAGCTACAAAGACAGGTGCCAATTGATACCGTGATGAACAAGTAGGAAAAGAAACAAGCCAATCCAGAGGATATCAACAAAATGCCAATAGAGCGTAATTAGCTTGATTTTTAGAAGATTTGGTGGGTTAACGCTGTAGACAAACGAGTCGATATAAGGTCGGCGAGCCAGCGCTTCGGCCAGCACAATGCCAAGAAAAATTACGCCAACCAGAATGTGAAGCAGATGAATTCCCGATATAATGTAAATAAATCCACCAGCCGGGTTGCCCTCTAACCCGACTCCAGCCAGAATCAGCTCTCGCCAACCCCAACCTTGCAACAACATGAATAAAATACCTAATCCAAGTGTCGTAGCCAGGTTGGTACGGTAGTTTCCGAAACGTTCGTGCCGGAAGGCCAGCATGGCATTGTTGAGCGTAAAGCTGCTCAGCACAATAACACCTGTGCTGATTAGAAACACCATGGGCAACTTTATGTTAACCCAGCCAGAACCAGTCTGACGAATTACGTAAGTCACTAACAACATCGTGAAAACCGTCACGCTACTGGCAATTCCCAGCCAGACCATAAAGCGAAACGGCTCCCGCCGTTTGGTCACGAAGTTGCTCATCAAATTAGTTTCCAGTATTTGGTTTACGGTTTTGGGACGGCAGTATAAACCGTAAACCAAATACCATAAACTTTCTCATAGTTCTCCTTGCCAAACGCGGTAGGCTGAAAATTGGTTTGGGACAACAACCGGCCCATTAAAAATTCCGTACACGGTTGAGCCTGACCCACTCATGCTAGCATATACCGCTCCATCGTCGTAGAGTTGCTGCTTTATTTGAGGCAAAACTGGGTACCTGGGAAATAGACTATCTTCAAAATCATTGTGAACTGTATCACGCCAGGTATCTATCGGCAATTGCAGCTGCTCAAATAATGAAACTTCGGGATTATGAGGTTTAACACCTGCATAGGCCTCAGCCGTGGAGATTGCCAGATTTGGGTAGACGAGCACAATATGATACCCCTTCAAATCAACCGCAATTTCCGAGAATATATCGCCTTTTTCAATACAGTAAAGTGGACGATTCTGTATAAAAAAGGCGCAATCGCTACCTAACAAGCGAGCATAATCCTCCAATTGAGAAACGCTTAAGCCCAGCCCAAATTGTTCATTGAGCGATTTCAGAGCGAAGGCCGCATCAGCAGAGCCCCCTCCTAGCCCGGCACCAATGGGCACCATTTTGTGCAGGTGCATCTGAACAGGCGGCAAATCAAAATCGGCCTTTACTAGATTATAAGCCTTAACGCAAAGATTGTTATGGGCATCTCCTGGAATGGGTAAACCACTACTACTGAAGCTGAATTCATTGGCTTGAATCGTTTCCAGCACATCACTCCAATTAACGGGATAAAAACACGATTGGAGGTTATGAAAACCATCGGGCCGCTTTTCAGTGATGCGCAAACCGAGGTTAATTTTACAGGAAGGGAATGTGATCAAGAATGATGAATGATGAATGATGAATGATAGTAGCCAGTGCTGGTAACCGATTACGCAAGATAAACGCTACGAAATAAAATATCATTCATCATTCATCATTCATCATTCATCATTCTTACTTTATTGCTACCACTTTAAATTCCGTTCGGCGATTACGCTGGTGTTCCGCTTCGGTACAGATTACGCCATCGGTACAATTATTAACCAATTGCGACTCACCCATGCCAAGCGTAGCCATGCGTCGACGGCTGATGCCCTTCGAGACTAAATAATTTGCCACGGCTTTTGCCCGTTGTAACGAGAGTGCTTTGTTATGCTCGGCCTCGCCCCGGCTGTCGGTATGCGACCGGATTTCGATAATCAGCGTTGGGTATTTGCGCATCGTTGCCACTACTTTATCCAATTCGCGGGATGCGTCTGGACGTAGACTGGATTGGTCGAGGTCGTAATAAATATTATCAATCGTAACGACGTCTCCCACGCTCAGCATCTTCAAATCGGCCGACAGTTCTTTTGGTTTTGCCTTTTTAGGCAGTCGTTTTATTTTATTGGTATTCGTACCAAATTCAGGCTTTGAAGCAACCAGTGTATAGTCACAGCCCTCCTTAATATCAAATGAATACCGGCCGTCGGGTCCGGTTACGTATTCAAGCTGGGTTCGGTCGCATTCATTTCGAAGTCGGACCGTTACGCCTTCAATGGGGCGATGCGTTCGCTCACTGAGCACAACACCTCGAACCCGTGACCGGGTTAACGTGGCTGGCGTATTTACATTCTCAGCCGGAATCGTATCCATCACAACCGTTGGCTTAATCAGGCCAATTTCGAGTCGGCTTGGTTGATCATCCGTTACGGCCCGGTTCGTGAAACCGACGGTACTGTTAATATAGCCATCCCGGCTGGCCTGGAAAATAAAGTCATTCGTACCTTCCAGGCAAATCCGTACATACCCATTCCGGTCGCTGGTTAGGGTTTGATTGGGGCGCCCTTCTGCTTTCGCCTTAACCAAAACGCTAACACTATCCAAAGGTTGCTCTGTGTTTGTATCATAGAGCCGGATAATCAGGTCACGACAGCCAAAGAGAGAGCTTTCCCGAATAAACCGATAGATATCATCATTCCCATCGCGCCGGTTACTGCTAAAATAACCGCCACGACGATTAGCATCTGTGATCAATCCAAAATCGTCTTGCGGAGAGTTGATCGGCGCATCGAGGTGCTCAACCGATTGCACCGCAGTCCCTTGGCTTAAGGTGGCAAAAAATATATCTAACCCACCCAATCCTTTATGGCCATCCGTTGCAAAATACAGGTTTCCAGCTTCGTCGACGAATGGAAACAGTTCATTCCCCTTCGTATTAATGGTGCTGCCTAAATTAACAGGGCGACTCCATTTTCCATCCTGAAAACGAGAAACATAGAGGTCCGTTCCACCGTAGCCACCGGGCATATCGGAGGCAAAATAGAGCAACGCATCATCGTGGCTCAAGGCGGGGTGGCCAACCGAGTATTCGTCGCTATTGAAAGGCAATTCGACAATATCTGTCCAGGCGCCATTTTGTTGAATAGCGGTGTAGAGTTTGAGCTTGTTTACGCCTTCTGCGCTCTTATTTGCCCGGCCATTGTTGTAATTGTTACGAGTAAAAATAATTTGCGAACCATCCTGGGAGAACGTGGCTGGTCCTTCGTGGTATTTTGTGTTGAGTGTCCGGCTAAAGCGTTTCGACGCATTTTGGGGGCTTTTCTCGTACCCTAAACCGCCTGAAATATTAATACCATCCCCAAAACTAGGCACTGTGGGTGAGTCATTTGCCGTCTGACGGCTATAGTTTTCGTTCTCACTACGCCGATCGGTTTTAACCCGATCGTTCGAAGGCTTGCTGGTGCTGCCGTCTGCATTAATTATGCTGCTTACTTTCAAGTTATTCCGATCAGGAATATACAGTAAATCCAAATAGCCCGATCCACCACCACTACCCGTCGTTTCAATAGCAGAGCCGCCTTTTTTACCTGCCACATATACAAGGCCATCCTGGTAAAACGCCGGACTAAACTCCTCGCCCGACGAATTAAAGCCCAGGTATTCTAGCCGGTATTTTACGGCCTCTTTCCGGGTATTTGTTGACGAAGGAGTAGCAGGTGAATTTATGGGTTGGCGCGCGGGTTGTTTTGCTTTGAGTTGTTCATAGCGCTCATATACTTTTTGCCCTTCCTGATATTTGCCGTTACCTACCAGAGTCTGGGCAAATTGTAACATCAATTGCGGATTCTCGTCGATACTATTGCCCAACGCTTCCCGAAAGTACCGTTCGGCTTTTTGTCCATCACCAACTTGTCGATAAGCGGTTGCGATTCGGCCCTGGGCCATTACTTTCTGAGCAGGCGTTAGTTGATCAGCCTGCTCGTTTAACAGTTGTGAGTACGCTTCAATGGCTCGTCCATACGCTTTATAATTGAGCAAGCGGTCCGCCTGCTGCAATAATGAATCTACCTGTGCCCAAGCTGTTGCACAGCTTAGCCACAGTAATCCGCCCAAAATCCACGTTATCCAATTCTTACTCATTGGTGTCTTACTTAGACCCTACGATCAACCGCTCTACCCCCATTCGGCAAACGAATTTGACCTCAAATCATTGCTAAAAAACTTATCTGGCCAACGTCAGGAAGCGGACAAACTCTCGCCCGTCGCTAAGCCTAATTTGATAGTAATAGGTACCGTCTGGAAGGCCCTGCTTTGCATCAGCCGTTTTTATACCCTGATTTGCAGTCCCATCCCAATCATTTGTATAGTTTAAATTTTGATAAACCAGGTTGCCCCAGCGATTGTAGATGTCTAATTGAACCGTTACACCAGCAGGTACTCGTTGAATAACAAACCGATCGTTAATACCATCTCCATTCGGAGAAAAACCTTCCGGAATAAATACCGTCTCCGTTTCTTCAGACTGTAGGGAGTGCAGAACAACTACCGTCGGCTCGTCATTATCGGCGGGGTTACCATTTTGATCAGGATCAGCCTCTACACCATTCGTCGAACGATCCCGACAAAGTCCACCATTGATATCCACTGCCTGAATACTAGCTATATTACTAAATGTGAGGGTGCTGGCCTGACTTACATCCAATCGTACAGTTAATAATACACGAGCGTGGCCACCAACGGGCAGGCTACCATTGCTAATTAATGTTGTATCAGCACCACGTCCGGTATAAGCGGCATTGACAATTAAGCCGTTATCGGCCTGGACGTTTATTGACTGTATTTTTGCGCCTAGACTGGTGAAAGCAACGTCCAGATTATCGACCACCTGAATCTGCTTAAGCTCGTTTTGACCCATATTAGCCACTACGAGCTGATAGGTAAGTTCGACCAGACGGTCTTTCCCGTTAACCACCCAGACTGGTTCACCTACTTTTTTGCTCAACCCAACAATTTCTCTTGATGGAGCTTTCACCGTTTGCTGAACAGAAGCACCTGTACAAGGGCCAGTACCATCAGGGTCAGCGACAGAAAGTGTAAATGTTGTTGTACCACGCTGACGATCAGATTCGGATAATAAATAACGGGCACTTAAGCCTGTATTGGTAAATAATCCGCCACCCTCATTTTGCCAGATGGGCGACGTTGCCGAACCACTCAATTGTGCTTTGAGTTGAACAACGCCTTTTGTCCAGTCAAGCGAATCGAGTCGAATAGCTACTGCGGCCGGATTGCTCAAACAAGGGGGAATAGCGTTCTGACAAGGCGTAATGTTTACCGTAATAGCGGTTGGCTCGGTATAGCAACCATCCGCATTTCGTCCGAAAATATAATAAGTCCCAGCAACGGCTGCCCCCGGCGATTGAACCGCGAGAGCCGCAATAGAAGGTTCTGTTTTAAATTCATACCGAAGACCCGAAACGTTTCCAGTCGTAATAGCTTTCGAGAGGTCAGCCGTTTGGAAAGGACATTTGTTAGTCAATGTTGTCAGCAAATTCAGCTTCTGTTCGATTGACTGTACCGTCACCGATACTGCTTGAGAGCTATCACTACGGCACGAACCAACCTGACACAATGCTCTGTAATTAATTGTTGCTAAAGGATTTACAGTTCGAAAAGCCCCCTCAATCCCATCCATCCAGCGAACGATACCCACGCAGCCCGATGCCCTTAACTGAACAACTTGCCCAGCGCAAACTTCCTGCTTATCAGCTGTAATAACGGGCGCATTGGGTACAGCAACTTGTACTGAAACGGGAATAGATGGGTTGCTGATGCAATTATTTTGCTCGCAGGTAGCCCGAAATGTAGTTGTCTCAAGAAGGTTGCCTTTCCAAACAGCCCCCGTATCCTGTTCGCTTCCATCCTGACTTATCCACCGTACAGTTCCTTTACAATTCGAAGCGGTTAGCGTAACGGACTCGTTAGGGCATATAAGTTTCGACGAAGCTGTAACGGTTGGGGCAGCAGGTGTATTAACGGTCACTTTCCAGACGTCGGCGAAGCAGCTAATACAACCTGGTTTAGCCCGGCAGATAGCAGTATACTTGGTAGTTTGCTGGGGTTTTATCGTAATCGTATTGCCCGTATCACCATTCGACCAGATGACGGTACCTGTGCAGCCGGTTGCGGTTAGCACAACGGACTCATTCCGGCAAATAAACTTAGCCGATCCCGTAATGACCGGAGGGTCGGGATGCTGACATGTATCGGCCAATGGATAGGTTACCGCCATGACGTCTGGCACTACCATCAGCCATATGACCACCCACCCATAACTTCCAATAATTTTTTTTAGTAGCTGTTTCCTCATCAATTCATGTCGCTTACCAGGCTTTAAGACGAATTTCATGCCAAGCCTTTTGGCAGTATAGAATATCTACTAATTGGGAGATTTAAGCTACTCCTTCCTTTGTTTTACCAACAAACTATCATTTTATCGTATATCAACGAAAGGGAAGCTTATTCCTCATAAACCATGCCAAGGTTAGGTATTTATTACAATAACTACGTATATAATTGAGCAGGCAACTCTGGTTGTTATAAGACCATTCTGCAGAAAGAATATTTCTTACCTAGACTCTACCTTAACGGTATAAAGTTGGTCGATGCTACTAGGGAGTTCGTGCTTATTGTGTGTAACGAAAAGAATGGTTTTGTCAACGAAGCTGTCGATAAGTTTCCGAGCCAGCAAAATATGCGACGAATCGATTGCCTGAAAGGGCTCATCCAGTAACAAGACGGGAGCATTTTTTAGAAAAGCCCGGATCAGCAAAATCAAGCGTTGCTCCCCGGCCGATAATGTGCCAAACGAGCAATTGATAAGATGAGACAGCCCAAAATACGACAGCAAATTACTTAGATCGGTCTCGGTTTCGGGCGATACTTTATTGGGCGGGGTTAGAGTGTCCGTCAATCCTGTCAACGCCACCTGCCGAACTGATAAAGCCTGTGGGAAATACAAATGCAATTCGGGAGAAACAAAACCAATCCGACGCTTGACATCCCAGATACTCTCGCCCGATTTACCACGTCGATGGCCAAAAACGCTCACATCATTAGCATACGCCTGCGGATGATCACCATAGAGCAAACTGAGCAGAACCGATTTGCCAGCCCCATTTTGGCCAAACAACGCCCAGCGTTCGCCCGTCCGTACGGCCCAATTCAGTCCGTTCAAAATGATGGTATCACCATAGCGAACGGTTACATTATTGAGTCGAAAAGCCTCCTGAAAATCAGCTATGGGCGCCTTTGTATGTAAAACAGGGGGAGTGACATTGGGAAAATCTGGCGCAACAGGACGATAGTTTTCTTTAGGGCCTGCCCACTGCATCTGGCCATTTTTTAATTCAGCAATATGTGTACTAAACGATGGAATATCATCTGGTTCTGTTACCAAAACAAGCGTTAGTCCATGCGTCGTGAGTTCGCCTAACCACTGCGTTAGCTCAGCCCGAAAACCGGCATCTAAGCCCACAAAAGGATTATCGAGTAATAAAACTGACGGGTGCTTCAAAAGGGCTTTCCCAATACGGGCTTTCCGGGTCTGGCCATTGGATAGTTTAATAAACGCCCGGTCTAAAATAGGTGTCAGGCCTAATCGATCAACCAGTGCCAGCGATTCTGGTGAGTCGGTCAACTGCAAAAAGCTGCGAAGCGTTGGAATTGACTGATAAGCAGGATCATCGCTTTCCGGACTATCGCTCATGGTAGCCTGATAACGCTGCTGGTAGAAATACCCACTATACGAAAACTTGCTGGACTCTTCTTTAAAAGAAACAAATTCGGTTGGTACCCGCCGGGACAAAGTATCTGGCCCAGCATGAAATTGACCAGCGAGTGCTTGCAGAAAGGCTGTCTTTCCGCTACCAGTGGGGCCAATTACAGCCCAGCATTCACTTGGATGCAATTGAAACGTGAGTTCTCGTACTAATGTCCGGCCGCTTCTCTGGACGGTCAACTTATTCAGAGCAATTAATGGAATCGGTTCAGACATAAAAAACGGGGCCATACCCTGCAAAGGTATAGCCCCGGTCCCATTTTCTGAGCTAGATTTTTATCGTTGCCCCTATTTCCTTGGAGGAATCGTAGTAGCAGGTGTCGTGGTAGCTGGAGTTGTTGTCGTAGTTGACGACTTACTTCTTGTCCGACGACTGTTATTTCCTGTTGAGCCATTATTAGCCCGGTCGGTTGTGATATCCGTCGTTGTCGACGAGTTTGTTGTACTGCTATTCATCGTCGGTGTTCCTGTGCTATACGTCGATGTTGGCTGATTATTAACCCCAGTTTGCGGTTGAGTACTGGTATTAACCGCAGGATTCGTGCTTATATCCGATGATGTATTGGTGCTGGTTGCAGGTGGCTGCGTTTGAATCGTACTAGGATTCGTCGTTGTTGGCATCGACGGATTTACGGTTGATGGTGGTTGCGTTTGATTTACGCCCGTACCCATGTTCGTGTTCGTCCGTGGACTGGTTGAGTACACACCTGTAGTGCCAGTTGCACCTGCATTGGTCGACGTGTTCGTTGTTTGTGCGTTTGCACCGAAGGCTATGCCAGCTACTAGCATACAACCCATTATCATTTCCTTTTTCATCGTTGAGTTTTGACTTGTTATTCTACTATACAACTATACTAATAGCAGATTGTTTTTCTGTTTTTACTTTTAATGTAAAATTTTCGAATTATTTCCAGCTACAAACGTCTCGTCCTACGCGACTTACTCGAAACAAAACACTGGGTAGATCTAAAAAACAGACCAAATTCGTCATTTGAAATAAAAATCAGTCTCACATACTCAGCTAACATGTGAGGTTTTGAGTTTGATTCGTGAGACGACATTTTGAGACCGAATCTTATTTGGGTTCTTCGTAAAAGGATAATCCTGGTCTCAATCTCAATACTCGGGCGTTTCCTGAAACGGTGTTTAGCCTGACGTTTCCTTCTTTGGTTATCCTATAATAGAATATACAACCCTATGCTACTGGAAACTTTACTCTGAATCCATCATTCACGTTGTATCGGCGTCACCCACCCATTTGGGTCAACATTAGTTGACCCGTTTAGCTACCTCTGCCAAGGATAAATCAGTCCCCAAAATCTTCCCTTGAGGAGAAATGAGAAATGTTCTGGGTACTCCACTGAGGTTGTAAGCTTGGCTCACTCGGCTTTTAAAGCCCTTTCGCACAGGTTAAGCCAGTTGATGCCATCTTTTTGAGAGGCTGCCAGCCATTTTTGTTGGCTGGTATCCAACGACACACTGACCAGCTGAAGTTTACGGCTAAGCCTGCTGGTGAGTTGACTCAGTTCTCTATTCTCAACGCGACACGGACCACACCAAGAGGCCCAGAAGATGAGTAATACATAGCGTCCTTTTAGTTGGTTAAGACTCACTAGTTTCCCCCTAGTGGTCGGAAGCCGGAACTCAGGAGCTAGCGAGCCAAGACTCACTTGCTGTTCACGATTTAGGTAGGCGCCTATTTTATATCCATAGTGGGAAGCCAAAACGGATTCCGACAATAAGCTATATAGCCCTTTAAGTTCCGTAGGAGACTGAAGTTTATCGCGAATGATAAGCTCATAAAGGGCCGCTGCCGCGGCTGGATTTGTGCGGTGGTCAATAAACTCTCATGGTTGAACGTATCGATATAGGCCTTATAAACCCGGGCTCTTTGTTTATATAGAGAATCCTGTAAGGAACGATTATCCGTTTCAAGTGATAACCGCATAATTTGATCAATAAACGTTTCGTGTTTTGTTCTGAACCGGCTGTAGCAATAATTCACAGAATCTGTTTTCGAAGGTTCCCAGTCGAATTGTCCATTGAACTGGAGGCTGACGCTGGGGTGGAGAATAATTGTCTGCTCAGGCTTATCTACCCCTTTAAACCAGACCCTGTACAAGGCGTACGATTGGTAGTCACCTGGAATAACAAACTGACCATTAGAGACGAAAGCGGAATCAACGTTTCCATGCTCTGCTGGCCCTACGAGCGGTGCTATATAGACGGTGTTGGTTTCAGTGCTCTTCACGGTAGCTGTCAACAGGAGTTGAGCGACAACGGCAAAAGCGCGTAAAACACAGAATATCCCTAAGACAAAGTAGCGTATCATAGTTGCGTTTTAATCGGTTTGAAGGCGTTGATTGTACTGCATTTGATGCGCAAATAAGTACTAGTTTGCTTGAGTCCTATCCTACTAAAAGCGTTGTAAATAAATCGATTATTTAGCAACCTGTAGGGGCACATTGCCCTCTCTTATTTCGCAAAGGCCAGCCAAGGGAAAAAGGCCTACCGATTTAAGCATGGATTTAGTACCAATAAAATCATGGTTTTATTCTTTTTCTCCAAAATCACGCTCCAATGAGACGAACGAGTTTATCCTTCCGCTTTCAGGCTACTGATGGGGCGAGAAGAACCGAGGAAGGAGAAACGCATGCCTTTGGAGTATACTAATTTGTTAAAACTTCTTAACGGCTTACAACCACCTGACCTCTAACCGCGTCTGGATGGTTAAACGGCTCCTATGAACCACCTGCTTACCCTGTATTTTCTTTTGAATACCGCTCTGCTCCTGGTTAGTCTGCCTGACAAGGACGATCAAGACGACTACACAACCTATCATCAAACCATTGCTAGAGCTCAACAGCTTATTGCCCACAAACACTATCAGGAGGCATTCACCTTGTATAAACAGGTGGTTGATCGCTACCCGTTCGTCTTTTCCAGGGACTACAAAGTGACCACTCAACTAGCCCTGCTGGTGGGCCAAAAGCAGCAGGCGTTTACCTATCTTACGAAAGCAATCGCTACGGGCTGGACTCTGAGCGACATCAGGAAAAATGCCTTGGTCAGTAAGCTCCAGGGCGATCCTCAGTGGCGCGTGGTTGAACAACAATACGACTCGCTGAGAGCACACTACCAAAACGGGGGAAATCAGGCTGTTCGAGCCCGAGTTAAGAAACTGTTTAAGAAGGATCAGCGAAAGGCCCTGTTGGCCCTGTTTCGCATTGGGGCTACCCAAGAGCGGTACGCCGAAAAACGGTTTGCGCCCCACAGCGAGCAGCAGATGGCTCAACTCCTGCCGATCATGGATCAGTACGGGTACCCCGGCGAGCGACTGATTCATAATGGCTACTGGACTGCAGTCATGCTGAGTCATCATAACTCGATCAGTAAAGCCTATGCCTTAAAAGATACGGTGTATCCTCATGTGAGGCCCAAGCTGATGAAGGCCCTGAAATCGGGCCAATTGTCACCCTACGAATTTGCGATGATTGATGACTGGTATATGGCTGTCAAGACAAATGGTCAACAGACGAATTTCGGCTACTTAAGTAGTTCCTTGACGGTTCAGGCGAAGTCCCAAGTCGATCAACGCCGGGAGGCCATTGGTCTGAGTAGCGTAGAAACGATCAGTTTGTTGGCGGATTTGCATCAACAGACAGGTTTTAACTGTTACTTGCCCTCCAACTTGGCTAAGAAAATAGCGATCACTGAATAAGCTGGGCAATGTTATGGTGACAGCAATAGTAGTGGACTTAAGGCCATTTCAGGTTCCGTTCGCTCATTCTCTTCTGAATGATCATTCTTACAAAACCCTCTATTGATGCCATGGCTAAGTAATCTATTAGGGCAAATGACGAATTTGGCCCGTTTTTTAGATCTACCCAACACTCAAAAAGCAGAAGTCGTAAGCAATGCATTGCTTACGACTTCTGAAAAGAAATTAGTATTTACAACGAACGCTTATAACGTACCCTTTTTCATTTCTTTCACGGCGAAATCTGCAGCGCGGGCAGTTAGGGCCATATAAGTAAGCGATGGGTTTACGCAAGACGCCGATGTCATACAGGCTCCGTCTGTATTAAAGACGTTTTTCACTGCGTGAATCTGGTTGTGTGCGTTCAGAACCGACGTTTTGGGATCGCGACCCATGCGAGCAGTTCCCATTTCGTGGATACCGATCCCGGGGTGTTTCGATTCGTCGTTGTAAGGCGTTACATTTTTCAGACCAACAGCTTCAAGCATTTCAGCGGCATCGTTCATCATGTCGATCCGCATTTTGCGCTCGTTTTCGCCGTAAGCTGCATCGAATACGATCAATGGTAAGCCCCATTTATCTTTTTGATCGGGAGAAAGCGTCATACGGTTATTGGGATCGGCAATCATTTCGCCAAAACCACCGATGCTCATCGTCCAGGGACCAGGTGTTGTCAGACTGTCTTTGAAGTCAGCGCCAAAGCCATCCGTGCCGTTACCACGGCCCCAGCCACCACGACCAGCACCACCCTGATAACCGAATCCACGAACGTAATCACGCTTATCGTTACCCCAGTTCCGGTAACGAGGAATGTAAACCCCATTAGCCCGACGGCCATAATAGTATTGATCTTCCATGCCGTCAAACGTTCCGGCAGCACCTACAGCAAGGTGGTGATCCATGATGTTCCGACCCAGTTGATCCGAATCATTACCCATTCCATTTGGGAAACGGTGCGACTTGGAGTTCATCAGAATCGACGTGCTGGCAAATGCCGACGCGTTCAGGAAGATAATCCGGGCGAAGTATTCACGAACTTCTTTCGTATTCTGATCAATAACCCGAACACCCGTAGCTTTCCCTTTTTTCTCGTCGTACAACACTTCCGACACAATCGAATCAGGACGAAGGGTTAACTTACCCGTTTTCATGGCTGCTGGTAACGTTGCCGCCTGCGTACTGAAGTAACCTCCGTATGGGCAACCACGCATACACTGGTTACGGAACTGGCAAGCCGCCCGCCCCAAATCATAGTGTTGTTTCGTAGGCGCTGTTAAATGAGCGGTACGCCCCATCGTCACATGGCGACCAGGGAATGCCTTTTCAATGCGTTTTTTCGCTTCTTTCTCCAGGCAGTTCATTTGCATAGGAGGCAGGAAGTTTCCGTCTGGCAGTACGTCCAGACCATCTTTGCTACCCGAAATACCCGCAAAGGTTTCTACTTTCGTATACCAGGGAGCCAGGTCTTCATAACGGATTGGCCAGTCAACGCCGATACCTTCCTTAGCATTCGCCATGAAGTCTTCTTTGTTCCAGCGGTAGCTTTGCCGTCCCCACATCAGCGACCGACCGCCTACGTGATAGCCCCGAATCCAGTCAACTTTACGCTTTTCGAGGTATGGGTTTTCTTTATCGTTCTCAAAATGGTGCCGCCATTCTTCGTTAGCGGTATACCCCGTACGCATGTTAGCCCAGTACTCTTCAGCAGCCTGCGTCGTGATACGCCCCCGGTGCGGAAAATCCCAGGGGTTATTGGTGGCTGTTACGTAACCTTCGATATGCTTAATATCACGGCCCCGTTCCAGCATCAGTACTTTCAATCCTTTTTCGGTGAGTTCTTTAGCAGCCCAGCCACCCGAAATACCCGACCCAACGACAATAGCGTCGTAGGTCATATCTTTTTTAGCGTCTATATTGAGGTTCATATTTTTTCAGGAGTGAGGAGTGAGAAGCGAGGAGTAAGAACGGATGACCCAGATAGATTCTCACTCCTCGCTCCTAATACTAAATTAGATGGCCCACGCCTTCTGGCCGGGTTTGAGGGTAACACAACCGTCGTAACGGCCCGGAACGGCTACATATTCGAGTGCTTGTGTGCAGCCGATTTCGGAAGTGAAATAGCCCGTTAGGGTCAGGTCTTTCAACACAGAGAAAAACGGCGTGTATTTCTTTTTCGCATCGGGCATTTGTAGATCCGCCTGAGAGCCTTCTACTTTAGTTGCCGACTTAGCGCCCGCCATTTTAGCACGCTGATCTTTATCATCGGCCTGGAGTTTCTTCACAATTTCAATACGTTGCGCTGGATCGAGTTGTACAAACGCTTTGCCATAAGCATCCTGGCTTAATTTATTGGTCAGCGCCAGACCTTCTATAAAGCGTTGCTGATCATCTGCTTTGTAGCAATCTTTCAGCAAAATATCAATCACTTCGTTCACCTTGGCAGCTTTGGCACCCGGTGTTTTCGTGGTTGGAATAATCGTATCGGCGAGTTCGGCTACGGTCGCATCCTGATCGGCCGTAAAGAAAACCGGCTGGCCTGTGAGGGCACGTCGGGCAGCCGAGGCTTCCAGCGTATCGGCCAAAGCGGGCAACGTCATTGTTGCACCAGCCAACGCTGCCACCCGCATGAGGGCGTCTCTTCTGTTCATAGGTTTAAAGCAAAATTAGACTTTCAAATAGAACGATATAAGGAACTACAAATGTATAACAATCGGAGAATGGATTGACTAATTTAGGGATAGAGTTTTAGAGTATTGCTACCATTCTGAAAAACAAATAACTCGCCTACAATCAGCGAGTTATTGTTAAAAGAGACAATATCAACCTGTTTGCCTATTAAGTAGTATATGTCTATTTAGGCTTTTTCAAGAATAAATGCCGGATTGATACCCAGACGTTCGTGGAGTTTTTTGGCCAGATCAATCGTAATTCGACGTTTACCGTTCATAAATTCCGAAAACCGGGCAGAAGACACCCCCAAATAATTAGCCATGTCTTTCTGTTTCATTTGCCGTTCGGCCATTTTCACCTGCACCATACCTGGTATCGTTTCCGGTACACGAATTGGCATCAGTGGAATACTATCTTCAAAAGCTTCCGCTAATAATGACAATCGATGTAATTCCTCCGCTTCGCTTTTTGAAAGTACCTCAAATCCCCCTTGATACGTGGCTTTTTGAAGATACGTTTCTATTTCCGCCATTAATGCCTGATACTCAGACTGGTTAGTCACTTTCGTAATCATGTCCTAGTTCAGATGATGCTACAATCTATTTTATCATACTCAGCATGTGTTCCAATGAAGCGAATAAATAGAGTTCGTTTGTCAAAGAAAATCATGGCAACAACTCGGTATTGATTTCCTTTTACATTGAACACATATCGTTCATTCTTCACGTAATCAACCGAATTAAATGTCTGTTTTATATCAGCTAGATTACGCCAATCAGCCCCTTTTACTGTCTCATACCAATCATTCAATGCAGAAGCGGCATCAGGATGCTTATCGCCGAATTGATTTAAGGCTGTTTTACTGATTATAATCATTTATTGAACATAGGGGTCATGGGCTTTTGTTTCCAAAAGTGGACATATTTTTCCAAAAATGAAACCTATATCGTTTTCAGTTCCTGAACAGCCAGCCAACTCATCAAACCGGCTCCTGTTTCCAGCGCCGATTCATCGATGTCAAACGTTGGGGTATGAACACCCGAAATAATGCCACGCTCTTCGTTACGGGTTCCAAGTCGATAGAAACAGGAGTCCACCACCTGAGAGTAGAAAGCGAAATCTTCACCGGCCATCCACAAATCAAGATCTATTACGTTTTCGGCTCCCATATACTCGACAGCCTGCGACCGAACACGTCGGGTTAGTTCGGGGTGATTTTTCAGGTATGGATAGCCGTGCACAATCGTAAACTCGCAGGAACCACCCATCGCTTCGGCAATACCTGTAGCTAGTTTAACCATCCGCTTTTTACCCTCTGCACGCCACTCTTCGTTCATGCACCGGAAGGTTCCCTGAATAGTTACTTCATTGGGGATCACGTTGGTAACACCATCGGCAATGAACCGACCAAACGACAGAACTGATGGACTCGAAGGCGGACAATTCCGACTGATAACTTGCTGTAGAGCTACAATAATATGCGACGCAATCAGAACTGGGTCGATAAGATTATCGGGCATGGCGGCATGGCCACCTTTCCCCCGAACGGTCATGTATATTTCATCGGTACTGGCCATATACATGCCTTCGCGGAAACCAATTTTACCCACCGGAATATTGGGGGCAACGTGCTGACCAAGCATACGGGCTGGTGTCGGATTTTCTAGAACACCTTCTTTAATCATGAGCGAAGCGCCACCGGGTGCTTTCTCTTCGCCGGGTTGAAACACCAGCTTTACTGTTCCATCGAACTGATCGCGAAGCACATGCAGAATACGGGCGACTCCCAGCAAACTGGCCGTGTGTACATCGTGACCACAAGCATGCATGACCCCATCGACGGTCGATTTATACGGAACATCGTTGGCTTCGTGGATCGGCAACGCATCCATATCCGCCCGAAGTGCAATTACGCGCGAACCAGCCGAATGACTGTTTCGCCCTTCAATAATGGCTACCAATCCTGTATCAGCCACGCCTTCCTGCGGGGTTATACCAATCGCTTTTAGTTGATCGGCAACAAACCGAGCAGTGTTTTGTTCCTGAAACGAGAGTTCGGGATGGGCATGTAAATGTCGGCGGGTCTTAATCAGATCGGCCGCATATTGATGAGCGAGAGATTTTATGGAATCAAGCATAGTAGCGCGACTGGAAAGCCGCATTTTAGCACAGACAGCGGCTTTCCAGCCGCGTTACTGTGCTGTTATAAATTGATAATCATTAATAACCGTAAGCAGAAACTCTCGGTTTCCGATTTCACTGCGAATTCCGGTCACTTCTTTCACTTTATTAGCTGTACGTAGTAAGGTATCTTCATCGCCTACTCGAACGATGTTGCGCACAACATTTATATCACGATCCGAAAGCAAACGAACATCGGGAAACTGGACGATATAGTTTTCAACAAAGGGCTGTATAATAACATCGTCGAGGGTTACGGCGGGTTTAAGCCGAACAACCGTCGTTCCAGCTGCAATGTCGCCTAATCGCTGCCCTCTTCCGTTAGCTGCCACCGTAATAATCGGCACGATTCCTCCCAGAAAAGCGATGGATTCGATAATCCGTAACAGCCACCGAATGAGGTAGGCCCCCAAACCAGGTGGCGAGCCATCGAGCATAACCACCCGGATTTTCATCGCGATTTTGCCAAGACTCCGACCGTTGAGCAACCATTCGCTAGCCAAATCGTAGACGATTACAGGAAAAAAGACCAAAATGGTATAGAAACTGTTGACTCGAAAACCCATCGAATTCGGCAGCGCAAACGTCAGTAAAATCCAGCCAAAAATGATCACGTAATCAATTATGGCCGCTATAATTCGTTCACCAATACTAGCGGGTTCGTATTCGAGCAGAACGTTCTGAGAAGTGCGGATTGCAACAGCCATGCTAAGAGTCAAAAGTCATTGGTCAAAAGTCGGTAGTAAGCGTGGCTCGTCAAAAAAAAATTGCAGAAAACTAAGCCCAACTTGGTTACATTGGCAAATCTTCCCTAATTTGACGCTAACGGTTTATAACTGGCGACTAAGTTTATGCGTGAAGCCCTTTTCGTTAAACGCAACACCGACAAGTGGCGTGACATAGAACAAAACCCAACCAACGATCCTGATGAGTTGACGGATCGCTTTGTGGAATTGACCGACGATTTATCGTACGCCCGAACGTTCTATCCTGACTCAAAAGTAACGCGCTACCTCAACGGATTAGCCGGGCAAATGCACCGAGGCCTGATGCAAAACCGGCGCGACGAACGAAGCCGATTTCTCACATTCTGGAAATACGAACTCCCGCTTTTATTTCGACAATCGCACCGAATGCTGGCTTTGTCGGCGGGCATTTTTCTTGTGGCGTCTATTCTTGGCTGGGTTTCAGCGGCTCATGACAACACCTTTGTTCGATTGATTTTGGGCGATCAGTATGTGAACATGACGCTCGAAAACATTAAAAAAGGCAATCCGTTGGGCGTCTATGGCAGTAGCGATCAGGCCAGTATGTTCGTACAAATTACCCTGAACAATATTTATGTGGCTTTCCGAACGTTTGTGTTCGGGTTGTTTGCGTCTTTTGGCACGATGGCCATGCTGTTCTACAACGGCGTGATGCTAGGCTCCTTTCAATATTTCTTCTACGAACGTGGGCTTTTGCTTGATTCAGTATTGAAAATCTGGATTCATGGCACTCTCGAAATCTCGGCTATCGTAATTGCTGGTTGCGCTGGCCTGACGGTGGGCAACAGTTTACTTTTTCCCGGCACCTATTCCCGATTAGAGTCTTTCAAACGAGGTATTAAACAAGGGCTAAAAATTGCCATTGGCCTGGTCCCTATTTTCATTACGGCTGGTTTTCTCGAAAGTTTTGTTACCCGGCTAACATTGCCTCCCATAGTTAGTGGCAGTATTATCCTGATATCAGCAGCCTTCATTGGCTGGTACTTTATTCTCTACCCGATTCAACTAAACCGCAGGATTCAACCATGATTCAACTCTTCCAACAACGTGATTTTGGCGATAAAATCAACGTTACGTTTCAATACATTACCCAGAATTTTCGCAGCCTTGCATTAGCGCTAGTCTATATTGTCGGCCCCGTAGCCTTGCTAGCAGGTATTGCCACAGGGGTTTTCCAATCGAACATGCTTAATCTGGGCGAAATGGCCAAACGGGGCGACATTGATTCAGATAGCCCCTTTGGTGCTGGCTACGCAATGGCTTTAAGCGTTTTCTCTCCAGCTTTCTGGTTTACGATGATCTTTACGCTGCTGGCTATTCTGGTTGTAAGCCTGGTTACCTACGCACACATGAAAGTGTATGCCCGTAAAACGCAACAGAACGCTCTGATTGGCTCAGGACCCGTAGACATTAGTGTGACAGAAGTTTGGGAAGAAATGCAGCCCCTGATTGGCCGAGGAATCGTTATCAGCGTATTGAGTTCGATCATCGCGTTTGCCGCTACGTTGTTTTTCGTCATTCCAGGCATTTACGTCGGCATCGTGTTATCGCTGGGGCTGGTCGTAACAACCTTCGAAGGGACGGATTTTGGCCAAACCTGGAACCGTTGTTTTGCGCTTATTCGGGACAAATGGTGGTCAACCTTGGGAATCATTTTCGTTATGGGGATTATCTCGGGGGTTATTGGCTTGATCTTTACCCTCCCTGCCGGAATACTTAGCTTTTTGGTCACAGCCAAATTGCTGCCCGATATGTCAGGGTTTTGGCTCATTCTGGGTAATGTAGTAGCAACCGTGGGCAGCACACTTTTGCGGTCCATCATTTATGTAGCCCTTGGCTTTCAATACACAAATCTGGTGGAACGCCAGGAAGGTCGGGGATTACAATCAGCCATCGACTCTATCGGCACCTCTACAAGTCAACCCCGCGCATCGGATGAAGGATCGTTTTGATTTACGGGTAAAGGCTTACGATTTACAAGTCGGGCGGTTATGTTGCCTGATCGTTTGGCTGTTCCTTGCGGTAGTCATATCACCAGTGGCATTGGCTCAATCGAAAAACGACACTTTGCCTGTTACCACCCGCGATGATAGAGCGACAATCCGTGTACGCTATCCAGAAGCCGCTCACCTGCGCGATCTCCAAACCGACCATGATTATCAATATGGCAACGATGCTCCTCCTCCCGAAAACCCAATAGCCCGCTTTTTTCAGTGGTTATTTCGAAAATTTGGAGAGTTTCTTCGCAGTGAATCCTATTACAACGTTTGGCAGTATGTCATTCTGGCGGGTGTAGTCGCATTGGTAATTTACCTGCTCATGAAGGCCGAAGTGATGAAAATCCTGTTCCCTAAAAGTGCCCAATCGAGCGGTCTTGACTATGAAAACCTGGCCGAAAATATCCATGAAATTAATTTCGATGCAGCCGTTGAAGAAGCTGTCAATGGCCGAAATTTTCGGTTAGCCACGCGTCTGCTTTATCTACAAACACTCAAGCGCCTAACCGATGCAGGCCGAATCACATACAAGCCCGACAAAACGAATCGGCAGTACGTCTACGAATTAACCAATTCGCCGTTACAAGCTGACTTTGAGACGTTGACTCGCCAATTTGAGTTTGTCTGGTACGGCGATTTCCCAATTGATGAATCACGTTTCGGGCAGCTTCGTCAACAATTCCGACAGTTTAATCAGCCGGTTGATCATCAGGCTTAAACAGAAAATCACCTTGCCTAAACCGAATAAATATTTCCTGATCCTGCTAGCAACGGTAACGGCCTATATGCTCTTTGAGTATTACCGCCCCAAGCCGATTGACTGGAGGTCAACTTATCAGAACGATAACAAAGTGCCGTTCGGAACTCAGGCGTTGTTCGAGCTTTTGCCAGATGCCCTCCCACAGTCGACGGTGAAGATGACACGGCTGCCCATTTACAACTTTCTGAGCGAAACGAAACTACCTACGCTCAGCAATTACCTGTTTATCAATGAAGATTTTAAAGCCGATAGTATTGAGCAAAATCAGCTTCTGGCGTATGTGAAGCGAGGCAATGCCGTCTTCATTTCGGCATACAATCTGCCCGATTCACTTTGCCGTAAACTAGGGTTCAAAGCGGAAGTAAAACCCAATAACGAAGCCGATACAACCCTACGTCAGAACTTTGTTAATCCAAAGCTGCATACGGCGAAGGGCTATAATTTCTTCCACGACGACGGTCGTAACTATCTGACTGTCAAAAAACCGGAGACTATTACCGTATTAGGCCGCAATGCCCGGAAAGAACCCGTTTTCATTCGGGTGCAATATGGAAAAGGACAGTTTTTTATCCAGAACCTGCCGCTGGCGTTTACGAACTATTACGTGCTGAGCACCAAGACATCGGATTACGCCTTTAAAGCACTTTCCTATTTGCCAGTTCGCACCACGTACTGGGATGAGTATCAGAAACAGGGGCGATTCGATGAAGACGAGCAATCGATCTTCCGATATGTTCGCTCACAACCCGCCCTGAACTGGGCGTATTATCTTGTCGTTTTTGGGTTGATTTTCTATGCCATTTTCGCAGGCAAACGTACCCAACGCATTATTCCGGTTATCGAATCACCTAAAAATACATCGCTCGATTTTGTAAAAACCGTTGGGCGAATGTATTTTCAACAACACGACCATGACAACCTCGCCCGAAAGAAAATCCAGTATTTCCTGGCCGATCTCCGCGAACGCTACGGCCTAAATACAACCGTTTTAGACAAAGAATTTACCGAAACCTTAGCCCGAAAAAGTGGTGCATCCATAGACGAAACGACAGACTTAGTACGGCTCCTTCGTGACGCCCAACGCAGTATATCGCTCTCGGAATTTGACTTGTTAACCCTGAATCGGGCCATGGAAAAATTTAAACAAACTATCTGACCGTAGAATGTCTGAACCGGGATTTTAACAAGATTGAAAAGATTTGAAGATTCACTGATTATCGCTTCTTCAATCATATTAATCTTTTCAATCTTGCTAAAATCCCGGTTCAGACATCCCCGTTCAGACACAATTTATGGATTCATTCGAAACTCGTTTAGACCTTACGTCCCTCACCGCTGCGGTTGAGGCTATCCGCACTGAAGTTGGTAAAGTCATCGTCGGGCAACACCAAACGGTCGATTTACTCTTAACGGCTCTACTTGCCGATGGGCATGTACTCATCGAAGGCGTACCGGGCGTGGCAAAAACACTGACGGCAAAGCTGCTGGCAAAAACAATGTCGGTAGGTTTTAGCCGGATTCAGTTTACCCCGGATTTAATGCCTTCCGACGTATTGGGAACGTCTGTTTTTATGCCCAAAACGGGCGATTTCTCGTTCCGGCAAGGCCCAATTTTCTCGAATCTGGTTCTAATTGATGAGATCAACCGCGCTCCAGCCAAAACACAGGCGGCTCTGTTTGAGGTAATGGAAGAACGTCAGGTCACGAATGACGGGACAACGTATCGACTTAATGAGCCGTTTATGGTGCTGGCCACCCAGAATCCTATTGAGCAGGAAGGCACCTACCGATTGCCCGAAGCGCAACTTGACCGTTTTCTGTTTAAGATCGTTGTGGGTTACCCAAGTACAATCGAAGAGGTAGACATTCTTCGGGGTCATCACCAGCGCCGAAACCTGGCCGATGCGCTCGACGCCGTCAATGCCGTACTTACTGCCGAGCAACTGGCCACATTGCGCAATCAGGTGCATCAGGTTCACGTTGAAGATAAACTTTTCGACTACATTGCGCAGATTGTGCAGGCCACCCGTGCTAACAAATCGCTGTATTTGGGCGCATCGCCCCGTGCATCGGTATCGCTGTTGAATAGTGCGAAGGCATTAGCCACACTCCGAGGACGCGATTTTATAACCCCCGAAGATGTGCAGGAACTGGCGGCTCCCGTATTACGCCACCGGGTTCTGCTCACGCCTGAACGTGAAATGGAAGGTGGAACAGCCGATGAAGTTATAGCGCAGTTAGTGCAAAAAATTGAAGTACCGAGATAAGCAGTGAAAAATGAAGAGTGAAGAATGAAAAATACAGGACCAATAATAGCTTACGTATGTGCATTCCGCCAATATGCGCCAAGTAAGCTGTGGCTATTTGGCTTTTATTTTACATTCTTCATTCTCCACTCTTCACTACTTCTAGCCCAAACACCCACCCGAGAGCAACTAACCGGAACCTGGATTGGCGTACATACCGAATGGGATCTGGATTTCACTTGCACCTTACCGATTTATCTTCAGTTAGAAGCTGACAGTACCTATCACCTCGGGCTCATTGACGGATCGGCGCCTAAGATGACCTCAACATGGGCTATGCACGGCGAGTCGGTACGTTTGGACACAATCCATTATGCCCCCAAGCTCATTACACTCCAGAGTGATTTACTACGAATCGGGACGAACTATCCAATGGTTTTTAGGCGCTACACTGATTTTCCACTCGATTCGGCAACCGTCTATCAGCAACTAAATGGGCGTATCTGGCAATCCGACAGCCTAACCATTTCTCTTTTTGCCAATGGCCAGGCGAGTTTAGAAAATATAGCAACCAAACAGCGAACGGCCCATTTCTGGCGGCTGGCTCAATTTGATCGATCTGTATTTCTGGTTATTCTGGGCAACCAAACTAATTGGGACAGTGGCTATAAAATAATCTGGCAACTTAGCAGCGTAGCCTCCAACTTACTGCAGGCTATTGGCTGGAATGGGTGTCGCATAGCCGCAGAACCCTTTAGATTCGTTAGAAATCTATCGGCGGGAGAGACATGCAAACCTAATGGTTTTCAGACCTGCGATAACTGCTTCCGGTCAATATGGGCGGAGTCTATGCTTACGCGTGGACAGAAACGGTATGACATCGTTCAGCTATTTAACAAGTATTATCAACCCATTAATCAGTTGGGAGAGTCGGGGCTTGTACGTATTCAGTTTGTAATAAATTGTTCGGGCGAAAGTGGGAAGACGGAAATAAATGGGTTTGATGAAGACTATTGTCCAAAGCAATTTGACTCCCGAATTACCAGTCAGTTATTGGCCATCTGTCGCGACTATATCGTTACCGATCAATCAATCCGTCAGCCAGATAGTAATCGAGACCTGTTCCATGATGCTTTTATTTCACTCGCATTTCGGTTCAAAGACGGGCGTATAACGGACATACTACCATGATGCGACTCTGTTTTTTTTGCTGGCTCTTGCCACTATCTGTACTAGCTCAGGACAACGAACGCATCTTAAAATCCTTCGCGTCGACGCTAGCCGCGAATCGATCAGCCCAAACAAGATTCTATTTCGGAGAAAAACGGGAGAAAGTTCGCTCCGATACGTTGTCGGCCAATGCACAAAATTTTCGGCACAGGGCTTTTAATTATGTATGGGCGAAAGACTATGAACAGGCAGTTGTGTGGCTGGAAAAAACGACGGCACTTTCACCAAAGGAACATGGTATTGTCGGCGAATTCTATCTGGCTCAATTTCACGACTATACACGTGCGCTGACGCATTTCAATGCGTACGATGCGCTAACGCCAAACTTCGACGACATCGTCGGCTACAATCCGGTAAGCTATATGCGGGGATTAGCCTATCGAAGTATGGGAAACCACGAGAAGGCGATTCAGCAATTTTCGATAGCGATCGACCCGTTAGCCGCTAAACATGGAGCCGAGTGGGTGAACTATCGACATTTTGTAAGTCGGGCCGTGAGCTATATTGCAACACAACAACCCGAAAAAGCCTTAGCCGATCTTGAAAGCGCCGGTAAAAACTACAAACGGAGCGCCCTTGTCCAGTATCATCGCGGGCGGGCTTTACTCCTATTGAATCGAACGGCCGAAGCTAAAACAGCCTTTCAGGATGCTTCCTTTTTCTTCAAAGCCCTTCGAGCAGAGCGCAGAGGAGATTATCAGGAAGATGATTCTAATCCCATCTATGAGATCGAAATTGATGAGACAATCGCACACTTAAAAACCTTAAATCGTTGAAGTCTATCCGCCCTCTTTTTATTGCTACACGCTTGTGGTTCGGCTTAATTGCGCTTGTGCTGTTGTTTGTGGCTGCCTACGCTTTTCCAATCCTGTTTCCGCTGGTGAAAGTAGCCTTTGCTGTTTTTATGGTGATGATTGGGCTGGATTTCTGGTTACTCTTTTTTAGCAAGAGTCAACCGGCCGGGTTAGCTTTCTTTGCCCGTCGCGAAGTGCCCGAACGCTTGTCGAATGGCGACGAAAATCCGCTTACAATCTATCTCGAAAACCGCTACTCATTCCGAACCGATGTAGAGGTTATTGATGAAATTCCGTTTCAGTTTCAACGACGTAATGTACTGTTCCGGGCCCGGCTGAATCCGCGCGAAAACCAGGCAATTCGCTACGAACTTCGTCCCACACGTCGGGGCGAATACAGCTTTGGCGCCGTAAATGTATTTGTGCTATCGCCCCTAGGTTTGCTGAAACGACGCTATCAGTTTGAGCAGGGAAAAATGGTGGCTGTTTATCCTTCCTTTTTGCAAATGCGTCAATTTGAGCTTCTGGCCGCTACCAATCGACTGAATGAAGTCGGTGTAAAGCGAATCCGGCGTATTGGTCACAGCATGGAGTTTGAACAGGTTCGCCCCTACTCTACCGGCGACGATGTGCGAACCATTAACTGGAAAGCAACGTCTCGCCGAAGTGATTCGCAAGGTACTTCACTGATGATCAACGCCTTTCAGGACGAACGCTCACAGCCTATTTATTGCCTGATCGATAAAGGTCGTGTGATGCAATCGCCGTTCGAGGGGTTAACCTTGCTCGACTATGCCATCAACGCCAGCCTGGTTTTAAGCAATATTGCCTTGCTCAAACAGGACCGCGCCGGTGTATTGACCTTTTCCGACCACATTGGCCAATTACTTCCTGCCGAGCGCCGAACGGGGCAAATGCTGAAAATTCTGGAATTGCTGTATCGGCAGAAAACCCGTTTTCTAGAATCGGATTATGAGAGTTTATACGCGGGTGTACGGGCGCACATTCGGCAGCGGAGCTTGTTGCTGTTATTCACAAACTTCGAAACGATGAGCGGCATGCAGCGTCAATTGCCTTACCTGCGTCGGCTAGCCAAAGATCACCTATTGCTCGTGATTTTCTTTGAGAATACAGAGTTACGCGAGCTAATTGCGAAACCCGCGACGGATACCGAACATATTTACATAAAAACAATCGGGGAGAAATTTACCTACGAAAAGAGGCAGATCGTCAGGGAGTTAGGGCAGTATGGTATCCAGACGATTTTAACAACACCGCAAAACCTGACGGCCAATACGGTCAATAAATACTTGGAACTAAAATCCAGGGGCATGATTTAGTTGCGATAAAAACGAGAGGGGAGAACATAGGCCATATCTTAGAGATATGGCCTATGTTCTCCCTTCTCGTTTTTACTTTTTTAATTATCTCCCAAGCCGCCCTTCACCGATTCATAGTTTGACTTAAGGCGTCCCATTTCCTTTGCTAAAAAGGTTTGCAATTGCCGGTTGAACTCCTCTTTTTCATTGTCTGGCAATGAGGCATAGAGATCTTTTAATTCCTGATTGATAGCTGCTCGTTCGGCATCGTCGGCCGCGTTGATTGAGCGATAATGGTATTTTCTAAAATCGTATTGAGTCATTTTGTCCTAGGCCTCTTCAGGCAAATTGGCAAAAACCTCTTGCAAAGGAATCTGTAAACCATCAATATTAATTAACTCATCAGCTACTGAATATGCTGTTTCAGTCCAGACATTTGCCTGTTCGGTACGGCGGCAAACGATCACTTCCCGGTCAAATGGATCAATGAATACAAGCTCCTGTACTGTATCCATTTGTTCATATTTTCGTCGTTTAGCTCCTAAATCATAGTTAAATGTTGATTCAGAAAGAATTTCAACGATCATATATGGATTTGTAATAATGGATCGAGAGTTTCCTTCAAAAACCGGATTACCCTTTACAACCAATACATCGCCATTGTAGTGCCCTTTCCTACCATCTTTACGTATACCTGCGTTGCTACCAACTACGTAAAATGGCCTTCCTGAATAATATCCTGTGAGAAGATAGTTGATTCGACTAACTAAAAGCTCGTGGATAAATGTTGCTAATCCCATTACAATAATCTTACCATTATGATACTCGATGCGGTAGTCTGTTTCCTGTAGAAACTCCTCAAACTCTTCCCATGATGCTGGTATAGCAACTAGCTTTCCTGTTTCCAGTCCCATCACCTGTTTATCGCTCAGCCGCACTTTCTCTAAAGCCTGCATAAATTATCTGTCCGCTTTTTAGTAAAGATACAATAACCCATAATAACACAAAAGGCCCTTTCGGAATGAAAGGGCCTCTTAGTAAATCTACAGTTGATTACGATTTCATCAACTCTCGCTGTTCTTTCAGCCGGGCTTTCTCAATCCGACCGGATACAATGATGCTAACTTCGTACAGCATGGCTAGCGGCAAGGCAACCAGAACCTGACTGTAAATATCGGGCGAAGGCGTAATGATACCAGCCACCACCAGAATCACAATCCAGGCATGCTTGCGGTATTCACGCATAAACTTCGGCGTCAGGACACCTACCTTCGATAACACATACGCAATCATTGGCATTTGGAAAATCAACGCACAACCCAACGATAGCGTAACTAGAATACCAATGTAAGAGGTAATGTCAAATTGGTTTTTGATATCAGGGGTAATCTGATAATTCGCTAAAAAGTTGATTGCCAACGGCGATACAATAAAATAACCAAAGAAAAGACCGAGCAAAAATAGCAGCGACACAAAGAAGACAGCTCCACGGGCGGCTTCCTTTTCGACAGATCGAAGACCAGGTTTGATAAACCGCCACAATTCCCAGAAGGCATAGGGAAATGCAAAACATAAGCCGATAATGGCCGATGAGGTCAACGCCATCGTGAACTGATCGGAAACGCCCAACGCCTGAAGTTCAAAATTGAGCTTTGTAACGCACAGGTCTGTATAGCCAGAAATTTCTGACAGTTTACACATCATGCGATACGTCCAAAAATCAGGATTTTTGGGACCCATGATAACAACCCGGAATATATCTTCGATATAGACGAATGCAATCAGAGCAAACACAAAAATAGACCCAACGGCGCGGATAATGTGCCAGCGGAGTTCTTCCAGATGATCCAAAAAGGACATTTCCTTGCCTTCTTCAGCATCAATCTCTTCGTCAGTCAGTTGGTCGAGTGGCATTTGTTTAATTAGCGAAAGAGTGAAAGAGTGAAAGAGCGAAAGGTATGCGAGCGTTAGCCAACCACTCTTGCACTCTTTCGCTCTTTCACTCTTTAATTATTAACTTTTATAGAGCGGAAACGCTTTCATCCACTCGTTAATTTCTTCTTTAACGGTCGAGAGAACGCTTTCGTTGTCGTGATTCATCAGCACCTTGTCGATATATACGACAATTTGCTCCATGTCCGATTCTTTCAGGCCACGAGTCGTCATAGCGGCCGTTCCAACGCGCATACCCGACGTCACCATCGGCGATTTATCGTCGAATGGAACCATGTTTTTATTGATCGTGATATCTGCCTTAATAAGCGTATTTTCGGCCAATTTACCCGTCAAACCTTTCGAACGGAGGTCGATCAACATCAGGTGATTGTCGGTACCGCCCGAAATGATTTTGTAGCCTAGGTTCAGGAATGAATTGGCCATAGCCTGGGCATTGGCTTTCACCTGAACAGCATAATCGTAGAAATCGTCGCTTAACGCTTCGCCAAACGCAACTGCTTTTGCAGCAATAATGTGCTCCAATGGACCACCCTGCGTTCCTGGAAATACACCTGAATCCAACAACGACGACATCAGACGCGTTTCTCCCTTTGGGGTTTTAATACCATATGGGTTCTCGAAATCATTCCGCATCATAATGATACCGCCCCGTGTGCCGCGTAGTGTTTTGTGCGTGGTGGTCGTTACAATATGCGCGTGCTCTAATGGATCATTCAATAAACCTTTAGCGATCAGACCTGCTGGGTGCGATACGTCTGCTAATAACAGAGCGCCTACTTCATCGGCAATAGCACGAAGCCGGGCATAATCCCAGTCGCGGCTATAAGCCGAAGCTCCACAGATAAGCACCTTAGGGCGCTCGCGTTTAGCGGTTTCTTCAACAACATCGTAATTGATAACGCCCGTTTCCTGCTCAACACCGTAGAATGTCGGACGGAAATATTTACCCGAAATATTGACCGGCGAGCCGTGTGTCAGGTGACCACCATGCGATAGATTAAATCCTAGAATGGTATCGCCAGGCTGCAAACAAGCCAGGAATACTGCCGTGTTAGCATTGGCGCCAGAGTGTGGCTGAACGTTAACCCAGGTAGCCCCGAAGAGTTCTTTTGCCCGGTCGATCGCGATTTGCTCAATCTGATCAACTACTTCGCAGCCACCATAATACCGTTTGCCAGGTAGTCCTTCAGCATATTTATTAGTCAAAACACTTCCAGCGGCTTCCATCACGGCAGGCGACACAAAATTTTCGGAAGCGATCAATTCAATACCCGACTCCTGCCGGTGTTGTTCTTTAGCAATCAGGTCAAACACCTGCGAATCGCGGGTGGTATTGGTGACGGTCGTCATCAGTATGAACGGTTTATTTGATTGATTGTCTGTTTGGTTAATAAAACCCTAGCCAACAAACGGGCAGAAAACCAAACATCTATTTCAGAACAAAGGTACGGCAGAAAACGGTAGAATAGACTGCCGATTTGCAGGACAATTCCCACAAAATCCAGGTCCTGCGTCGCACAATTTATTGATACGGAATTTCATCGGTCATTAAACCTTTACAAAGCATGTCTATCTTAATGGAAAGGCACATACCAACAACATTATTGATCTGTTTGAGCTGAAAGATGTGCTTCAGTAAACTTACTAGTAACGATATGAAAACTATGAAAAATCGATCAAAGGCATGGGTACTGGCGGCATTGCTGTTGCCTGCCCTTATGTCAGGTTGTGCTACCACAGCAACAACTACCGTACAGGGGCCTCCACCTGCTCGTGTTGAAGTAATTCCTGCCGCACCATCGGCTCGACATATCTGGATTCCTGGACACTATGTGCGTAGAGGCCGTAATTATGTATGGGTTAACGGATTTTATAAAGTAGCTCCCCCCCGTTACAATACCTGGGCAGCTGGCCACTGGCAACAAACCCGCCGAGGCCCCGTTTGGGTTGAAGGGCACTGGCGATAATTGATAGAACGCTGATTTTTATGATTGTTAGAATTAAAAATGATCTTGAGTCATCATACCAATCATAAAAATCAGCGTTCTATTTCATTTCCCTTTCGCTGCAGCCTGATATTGAAAGGGCGTCATGCCCGTATTGAGTTTGAACTGTCGGTGAAAATGGGAACTGTTATTGTAGCCACACTCCAGGCCAATCTGCCCAATACTAATATCAACATTCACCAATAGTTTACGAGCATGACCAATCCGAAGTTCGTTGAGGTACTCTACGAATGTTTTTCGGGTGCGATTTTTGAAATAGCGGCAAAAAGCCGCCGGGGCCATCCCCGCTACCGATGCGATCTGTTCAATACGAATTTCTTCCCGAAAATTGAGTAGCATAAACTCTAGCACTCGCTTCATCCGCTCGGTTTCGGCGGCACCGGGAGCCAACTGATAGCTATCGCTCGCCAATAGCTGGGCTTCCTGATCTGTAGCTAGTTGGTTTAAAATAGCCAGCAAACTTAACATCTGCGTCAATCCGGTTTGTTCAGTCAATTGCATCATCAACAAAGCTACTGACTGGCTACTGGTCGGACTAAAATGTAGACCATAACGTGCCCGGTGAAGTAATTGACGTACAGCCTCTGCTTCAGGCATAGCTGCCAGCAATCGATCATCAAAAGCAGCGGGAAACTGTACCACCACCGACTCTGCTCGTAAATCTGGCTTATTTTGGTAAAACTCCTCATCATTTCGCCAGAAATGCGGCAAATCTGGCCCAAGCAACACAAGATCGCCCGCCTGAAACGGCTCAACATGGTCGCCCACAAAACGCCGACCGTAGCCGTTAATAATATACGTCAACTCGTATTCGGGATGGTAATGCCAGGGCGCATCGAAGTATGGCAACTGAAATCGCCTGATTAGTGCCGAGCTTTGCTCACTAATCATTACTTTTTCGAAAAGTGCTTTCACTGAGTGCGCTATTTTAACCTACTTATTCTTTTTATAACGACTACAGAATCAAAATTAGACACAAATCTGCAAAAACTCTATTCTAATCGTGTAATAATACCAGGTAGCTTTGTGGTGTTAGACTATTCCTAAACCTACTCTATCGAACGGGCAATTGTACAAAGCTGTATGCATGTTATGCCGATACAGCTTTGTGCGAGAGTCCTTTACATCACACACTACTCATCAACCAATGGAAGCTACGATCGATAAAGAAACGCTACTTAACGAACTGGACGCCTATTATACAGTTAGTCCCGAGGCCATCGATTTCTATCGTCAACATGGCTATGTAAAACTCAAGCATGTCCTGAGTCCAGACGCGCTGGCCTATTATGGCGATATCATTACGGATCTGGTTTTTCGGCTCAATACGCTTATTAAACCAATGGAAGAGCGTACTACCTACGAGCGGGCATTTTTGCAGATCATGAACCTCTGGCGCGAAGATGAGCAAGCGAAAGAGTTCGTTTTCTCGAAGCGATTAGCCAAAATCGCAGCCGATTTGATGGGCGTTGAGGGCGTCCGATTATATCACGATCAGGCACTATACAAAGAACCTTCTGGTGGAATTACCCCCTGGCACGCCGATCAGTTTTACTGGCCGCTTGCTTCGCCGAACACAGTTACCGTCTGGATTCCGTTGCAGGATACACCGATGGAAATGGGCCCGCTTGCCTTTGCCGAAGGAAGTCAGCATGTTGAAATTGGCCGCGATATTGAAATCAGTGATGACAGTGAAAAAATCCTATCTGATACTTTACAAAAATTAAATTTCAACGTTCACGACACGCCATTTGAGTTAGGCGAAGTGAGTTATCATGCAGGTTGGACATTCCACCGCGCCGGGCCTAATGTATCCGATCGGCCGCGCAAGGTGATGACCATGATTTACATGGATAAAGATCAGGTTGTGATGCAGCCTCGCAATGAATATCAGGTTGCCGACCATGCCACCTGGCTCAATAATGCGCCCGTCGGAAGTAATCCGCAAAGCGAGCTAAATCCGGTTTTGTTTAGTTATTAATCATCAGTTACTAGCAATTAGTCGCCAATCGATAGGCTGAAATAGGCAAGCATTTTCAGGAATGCCGTCTACTTCAGCCTATCGATTGGCGACTATTATTTTTTTATGGAAATATTTTTGCTGTATTTCTGTTGTTCCAACAAACCATCAACTTACCCAAAGCGGGATGAAATCAATTCTTGCGCTTGCGGTGTGGCTCTTGCTACCCCTAGCTACGTTTGCCCAGATTCTAAAACCAGTCACCTGGAGCTACAAACCAGCCAAAACTACTGCCAAAGTTGGCGAGATCATTGAGTTACGTTTTACGGCCAATGTCCAAACCGGTTACCACATTTATTCCTCGGATGTTAACCCGAAAATTGATGGTCCGCTCCCAACAGTCATCAAGCTTAACCCCAACAAAAGCTTCGAGTTGGTTGGAAAGGTAAAGCCAGTGAGTAAAGTCGAAACCAAATACGAAGAGGTATTTGAGGGCGATACGTATGTGATGCACGGCGCAGCTCAATTCTCGCAACGCATTAAAATTCTTAGCGATAAGCCCGTCATTGAAGGCAATGTCGATTACCAGGTTTGTACGGACAAAGATGGCCAGTGCATTCCAGGAAATGAGGATTTCGCCATTACAGGCTTGGTTATTAGTGCGCCAGCTACCGCAACAGCCGCACTAGCATCAACACCAGCAGCAACCTCGGCAGTTACTAAACCCTCTTCCAAAACAATCGTTGCAGCCGCTACACCAGCAAATGCGCAAACGGCCACAGAAGCCGTTCAAGCCGAAGCACCCACGGTAAAGGAAACGGTTCAAATTCCGGATTTATCGGTAGCTAAAACCGAAAACACCCCACAAGATTCGTTAGGTGGTTTCCTGTTGGCCGCTTTCTTATCGGGTCTGGTTGCGTTGCTTACTCCTTGCGTATTCCCGATTATCCCGGCCACAGTTAGTTTCTTTACGAATCAGCAAGGCGGCATGTGGAAGGCTTTTCTGTATGGTGCTTTCATCATTGGTATCTACGTATTAATTGGTACAGTAGTTTCACGGTTCAACGGCCCAGCTTTTGCCAATTTCGTTAGTACACACTGGCTGCCAAACCTTATTTTCTTTGCGACTTTCTTCATTTTTGGGCTTTCCTTCCTAGGCTTGTTTGAGATCGTTCTGCCAAACTCGCTGATTAACAATGCCGATGCACGTTCTGAAAAAGGCGGTCTCTTGGGGATTTTCTTCATGGCCTTCACGCTGGTGCTGGTGTCGTTTTCCTGCACCGGGCCAATTGTGGGAAGCTTGTTAGTAGCCTCGGCAGGCGGTGAAGTTGTAAAGCCTATTTTGGGTATGGCGGCATTTTCATCGGCCTTCGCAATTCCCTTTACGCTGTTTGCGGCTTTCCCACAATGGATGAAAAGCTTACCTCGGTCGGGTGGCTGGTTAAACTCGGTGAAAGTCGTTCTGGGTTTTATTGAACTGGCTCTCGCGCTTAAATTCCTGAGCGTTGCCGATCAGGTTTACCATTGGCATTTACTCGACCGAGAAGTTTTCCTGGCGATCTGGATTGTCATTTTTGCGTTGCTTGGCTTTTATTTCTTAGGCAAGATTCGGATGCCGCACGACAGCGAGGTAAAGTTCGTGAGCGTGCAGAAACTCCTGTTAGCCATCGCGACATTCTCCTTTGTAGTTTATATGGTTCCTGGCTTGTGGGGTGCTCCGCTGAAAGCCTTATCGGGCTACTTACCTCCTGAGACATCACAGGATTTCAATTTGCACGGTCAGACTTCTTTTGGGAAACAGCAATCGCCTGAATTAGCAGGAAGTGGCCCCATCCGACACGCCGATTTATTCCATCTGCCACATGGCTTACAGGGATTTTTCGATTACAAGCAAGCATTGGCTTATTCGAAAAAAGTAAACAAGCCTGTGTTCATTGATTTTACCGGACACGGTTGTGTAAACTGCCGGGAAATGGAAGCTCGTGTTTGGTCAGACCCCGCTGTGCTATCAAGATTGCAGAATGATTTCGTAGTCGTGGCGCTTTACGTAGATGACAAAACTGATCTTCCTGAAGCCGAATGGTATACTTCGACTTACGATCAGAAGGTTAAAAAGAGCATTGGTGCCCAAAACGCTGACCTGCAAATCACAAAATATAACAACAACGCCCAACCGCATTACTGCCTTGTCGATGGCGATGGTAAGCTACTAGTAGCGCCTAAAAACTACGACCGTGATGTAGCCAACTTCGTTGCGTTTCTAGATTCAGGGAAAGCGAAGTTTTAATACTGTTGTAACGCGGGTTTCCACTCGCGTTACAACAAAAAATCCCCGCCAAGCTCTGGCGGGGATTTTTTGTTGATAGAACTTATAAACGTTGGCTAGGCTGCGGTTTCTGCCGGAACAGCCTGCGATTGCACTAATTCCATATCAGGTTTCGATTGATCGGAAACGGGGACACGACCACGTTCCTTACGAACAATACGCGAATAAAGTGATATCTCCTGATCAAACAGAAAGAGGAAAAATAGCTTCACAAACGATGTATGGTATTTCAGTGACTCGTAATACTCGGGAGCCGATTTCTTAATTTCGGGTAGCTTATTCCAGGGAATAGAAGGAAAATCGTGGTGCTCATTGTGGAACCCAACGTTTAAGTTAGGGCCATTAAGTGGGCCGTAGTAGCTGTAGGTTTCCTGCTGTGGATCAAGCGTCAGGAAGTGCTCCTGAGCCCAGCGCGCGCCCAGTGGGTGAAGTCCAACCGAGAAGAACAGACACAACACCATGAAGGCCAATGCTTTCCAGCCAAACAAGGTTACAATCAGTACGTCAAATGTGATCTGAACAATAAAATTGGCAATTACCCATTTATCAAAAACGGCTAACTCTTTCATCCGTAGCGTACGAATACCCTGAAAAATAGGATAGAACAACAACCAGATCGCCTTACCAATAGCGTAATTTTTGATTAATCGAGCCTCATACCAGTCCGGCAAATCGGCATCCAGTTCGTGAACCCCCTGAAAAGCATGGTGCTTGATATGGAAATTCTTAAACGTTAGTGCTGTTGGAAATACGGTTGGTAGGTTTGCAAAAATAGCTGCCCATGCATTAGCTGCGGGCTTCTTGAAGATCAGGTTATGAGCCGCTTCGTGAATACAAACGAATAGCGTATGGGCCGGGAATGCCCCAATAAACCAGGCAGCCGCAACTACAATCCACCACGACTGGTCACGAACGAGCCAGGCCATACCCGTCATAAGAACTACACAAAAGGCAGCCACCCAAAACGTATTCGGGTTTTTCTGGCCGATCAGTTTCTTAATTTCGGGGTGAGATTTAAGGATTTGTCGAGTACGAATTCGGTGTGGTTCGGTGGTGTTCGACCGAACAAAATCAGTTAATGCTGCCATAAATAAGGTATCGCCAGTACAAATACAGTGAATACGAATAGTAAAATTAACACATTTTCAACTAGTAACGCTATTAATTCTTCCGAAAAATTCCTGACTTTAATCATATTTTCCTGTAAACGAGAAAGGCGAAACGGAGCCGTCTCGCCTTTACTAATTCAGGTTGATTCAACAAAAACATAAAACTCTTTATGTACATGAGGAAATACCTCATCTATCTAATATCCAATTGGGAATGAATAGCCCAACGAAAAAGCAACTCCGCGATTCCGAACATTGACATTTACGACGGGTACTTGAATCTGACGCGTAAAGCCATTTGTGTAACGGCCTTCGATAAAGAACTTACCAGCACCCGCATCGAATGCGAGACCAAGGCCACCCACAGCACTAACGTCCCAGCAATTTAACATACCGCCATAGTTGACATCAATGTCATAAGGCTTTGTCGTGATCAAGCCCGAAGCGCGGGTACGAATCCGACCATCAAGCGCGTAGCTTACAGAAGGTCCTGCAATCAGGTAAGGTTGAACAGGTCCATCGGATAAGTTAAATTTAAACAACAGCGGCACTTCCAGTTGTTGCGACTGGTAGGCAATGGTAGCCCCTATTGGGAGGTTAAATCCGCCGAGATTGAGGTCAATACCTTCTTTAATAGCAACGCCTTTTTGTACATAAGCGATTTCGGGACGGAATGAGACGCGCTCACTCAATGGAATATCTAAGAAAAGAGCCGCTGTTGGGCCAATTGTCGGATGAAAATCAGGCATCATACTGCCCAAAAAATCGGGTTTTGAGGCAAACCCAGCATTGGCACCACCACGGATACCGACCTGAACCTGAGCAACAGAAATTTGGGTAACAAACAAGCCAAAGAAGGCAAGAACACCGGCAAGCACAATTCGTTTCATGGTATTGAAGGGAAAAATTGACTAGAAAATGAGAACCTGAAATTGATTGTGTAAAGTGTCGGCGATAGGCGAAGTGGTTATTTTTTTGCGATTATGTCTGTTAGAGGAAGCCATTGCCGAAAGGATTAACCAGTCTATAAAAAAAATTATGCCTGTCTATCGTCAGCCCTCAATTCGTCCTCATTTACTAAATGTTTATCACTGGCAATCAGTAGTTTGTATTTTTTCTTGAAAACATTGTAGCGTCCTTGTAACTTTACCAACTACCTATAATCTTAACCTAACCATGAAATACATTAAGCCAACTAAATTCAGCTACCTGCCTAAGTTTCTGATGCCGTTGGACTTACTGGGCCTATTTGAGTGCGATCCATTCGGTAGTTCACTGTTAATCAGAAGAATACTCATTGGTATTGTTGGGTGGTTAACCTATGCCCGCTACACGGTTGTGAACCGGATTGAGATCGAAGGGACAGAAAATCTGGAAAATCTTCCGATCAATAATGTGCTGTTTCTGTCGAATCATCAGACCTATTTTGCGGATGTGATTGCCTTTTTTCAGATTTTCTGCGCTGTAAAATGGGGTTTTCAGAACACGATTGTTCCTCCTGTCTATTTATTTGGCCCACGTGCCCGACAGTATTATGTAGCCGCATCTGAAACCATGAAAAAAGGGTTTGTGCCCCGCGTGCTGTCGGCGGCAGGTGCGCTAACCATCGAACGATCCTGGCGGGCTGAAGGCCGCGAAGTCCAGCGTGCCGTGGATACGACGGCCAATGATAAAATTGCAAAAGCTCTTGCGCACGGTTGGGTTGTTAGCTTCCCTCAGGGTACCACCACCCCTTACGCTCCCGTTCGGAAAGGCACAGGACATCTTTTAAAAAACAACCAACCCATTGTTATCCCGGTAGTTATCAACGGTTTTCGACGCGCTTTCGATAAAAAAGGGTTGCGCTTTAAAAAACGGAATACTCTTCTGACAGTTCAGTTTAAAGCTCCGTTACACTACAGCCCAGACGATACGGTCGACGAGATCGTGGCTAAAGTGCGTCATGCCATTGAGCAGGATGCCCCAGAGTGGGCGCAGGAAAAAAGTTAGTCACAACGCAAGTCATGCTTCCTATTCACCCGCATAGTTTATAGTAGGTTACATAGAACTCGTCTTTATACTACACGCCAACGAACTTGCCCAAAACGGCGAACGACTTATTCCTAAAGACGAATGGCTATGAGATTGTATGTAAATCCGACCCTAAAGAGTTGTTTATTACCCGCCTGCGCATTAGTACTAGGCTTACTAGCTTCCAGTTGTAACCAGTCCTACAAATCCTCCTCTGGAAACGACTTTGCCCGCGTTGTTCAGGACACAAATCCACCTGTGGAGCCTTTGTCGCCAGAAGCGAGCATAAAAAAAATCCAACTTCCGCCGGGCTATCACATGGAGCTGGTCGCCAGCGAACCGATGATTCAGGAACCTGTGGCGATGGCCTGGGACGGTAACGGCCGATTGTATGTTGCCGAGATGAATACATACATGAAAGACGCCAGCGCCACTGGCGAATATGCCCCAACTAGCCGGATCAAACGTCTGGAAGATACCGATGGCGATGGCAAGATGGACAAATCGACCATCTTCATTGATAGCCTCGTACTACCTCGCACCATTCTGCCCGTAGGTGATCAGTTGTTAGTGGGCATTACCAACGTTCAGCATATATGGAGTTATCGGGATACCAACGGCGATGGGAAAGCTGACGAGAAAAAAATCGTCTTTAAGAATGATGCCATCGACTCCCGAAATCTGGAGCATCAGAACGGTGGGATGATCTGGAATCTGGACAATTGGATTTATCCGACTCGTGATAATCTGCGGTACAAATACAAAAACGGCAAACTCCTGGCCGATACGCTGGTCGATAATATGATTGGTCAATGGGGTATGACGACTGACAATTATGGTCGTTTATTTTATTCAGAAGCTGGGCCTGGCTTACCAGCCGTACAAATTCAGCAAAACCCAGCTTACGGTGCCCTGAACTTTGCCGACCAATATTCCGAAGATTTTACGAAGCCCTGGCCAATTATAGGCAATGTGGATGCGCAAGGTGGTCGAGAAGCTTTACGGCCCGAAGACAATACCCTGAACAAATTCACAGCCGGTTGCGGACAGTCTATTTTCCGGGGAGATCGCTTACCCGCCGATATGCAGGGCGATTATTTTATTCCAGAACCCGTAGGGCGGATTATTAAGCGTGGAAAAGTAAGTAACCGAGATGGTAAAATCTACATTGAAGATGCCTATAAGCAGAAAGATTGGCTGGCTTCTGCCGATATGAATTTCCGCCCGATTAACACGTATACAGGTCCCGATGGCTGTTTTTACATTGTTGATATGTACCACGGCATCATTCAGGAAAGCGAGTGGACAAAGCCCGGTTCGTACTTAGGCGGTATCATTCAGCAAAAAGGCTTGTACAAGAATCGGGGGATGGGACGCATTTACCGGGTAGTTCACGAAGATTTCAAGCGCGATACCCAGCAACCCAACATGTTGAAGGAGTCGAGCAGTCAATTGGTAACGTATTTAGATCACCCCAATGGCTGGTGGCGCGACAATGCTCAACTATTGCTCATCGTGCGTAACGATCAATCAGTCGTGCCTGCATTACAACAAATAGCCATTGGCGAAAAAGCGTCTTTGTCCAAACAACCCAGTCCGTTGGCCCGTATTCATGCGTTATGGACGCTAGAAGGCTTGGAAGCGATTGATAAACCGACGCTCTTCAAAGCGTTTACAGATACCGATGCACAGGTTCGTAAAACCGCTGTCTGGATCAGCGAGTACTATCTCAAGAAGAAAGATGCGGAGGTAATTTCAAAGCTGGCTACCTTACAAAATGACCCAAGTGCCGATGTACGCATCCAGTTGGCCTTGTCGCTTCGCAGCCATAAAACACCCCAAACGCAGGCGCTTGTCAAAACGCTGCTGGCCGAAAATCCAAAAAATGAGTTAATGCAATTTTCGTTTACAACCTTTGCCGAGTCGCAGAAAATTCTTCAAGCCGAGCAAGAACGCACCCGGAATTTAAGCCCCGCCGACCGCGCTTTAGTCACTAAAGGAGCTACGATTTTTAAACAGCTCTGCGCCACCTGTCATGGTCCCGATGGAAAAGGCATACAGATGGGTGGCAAACAAATGCCCGCTCCTCCTCTGGTTGGCTCGCCACGTGTGAAAGGCGATAAAACGCTATTGATGCAGCTGCTACTGAACGGTATGAGAGGCCCCGTAGATGGCAAAACCTATCCCGATATGATGCCATCGATGGCGGCCAATGACGATAAATGGATTGCTTCGGTCTTAAGCTATGTCCGAAACAGCAGCGAATTGGGCAACAAATCATCGGTTGTCACGCCCGAAGAGGTGGCTTATACCCGCGCCAATACACCCGTTATTCCAGCGGGTATGACCCAACAAGAACTGGAAATATTTAAGTTAGGTCGCGCGGAACGCACGAACTGGAGCAAACCAGATGATAAAGACAAGTCTCACAAATAGCTCAAACCAATGAACACACCTTTTGTGAAAAGTCTTCTAGGCTGTCTGTTTGTGCTTTATGCATCGGCGGCCTTTCCTCAAGAGCCGACTCATACGAATAGCATCGGTATGGAGTTTGTACTCATTCAGCCCGGTAGTATGACCGTCGGACGATTTCAGCCACCCTACCCTCACCAGCCAGCGACTTCTACAGTATCAGCAAGTAAAGATTCCGGAATGCCGTGGACGCAAAATGACTACCAACTAGCCGAGAAGTTAGTAAAACAAGATGCTCGACCTGGCTTCCCAGTAAAGATTAGTCGCCCTTATTACATTGGTAAATTTGAGGTTACTCAGGCCCAATGGAAACAGGTAATGGGCACCAATCCATCCGCCTTTCAAGGAGATAAAGTTAAGGATGAGGCAGACCAACACCCAGTCGAGCAGGTGAGCTGGCAGGATGTCCAAAAGTTTCTGACGAAATTAAACTCGCTGGACAAAAATCATCATTACCGACTGCCCACCGAATTTGAATGGGAATATGCTGCTCGTGCTGGTGCCCAGGACGACATTTCCTGGAAAGCGATTTGGACGTCGGCTCAGATGGGCTCTAAAACAACCAGTAAAGTTGGCCAGAAAACGCCCAATGCCTGGGGACTTTACGATACACTAGGCAATGTTTGGGAATGGGTTCAGGATTATTACAACGAGAAAATCTTTGCCGACCCTATCGCTCCGAAATCAGGGGGCCAGCATGTGCTGAAAGGAGCCTCGTTTATGGGCGATGTAAAAAATGCAACCTACATGACTCACGCAGCCGGGCCGGGCAACGGATGGGACGTCGGTTTTCGCGTTGTAATGGAAGTTCGTTAATACTCCAACATGAAATTTTATTAATCATGTCCTTAAAAAAAATAACTAGCCTCCTACTCCTGTCCCTAATAGCGAGCTTCGCCAGTGCTCAAATCGGTAAAATCCCCACCGGATTCACCCCTATTTTCAACGGGAAGGACTTAAAGGGTTGGCACACCAGCCGAACGTCGCATCAGGGAACAACGGGCAATTTCTACGTAGAAAATGGCGTCATTACGCTGAAACAGTATCCGTACGGACAAGGCGGTGTCCTGTTAACCGACAAAAAATACGGCAATTTTGAACTCTATCTGGAAGCTAAAATTGACTCCTTTTGCAACGGGGGCATCTTTATCCGCTCTACCGAAAGCGGAGCCGCTTATCAAGTCGAATTAGCAACGCCCGGTGGTTTGGGTGATCTATTAGGCGAACGGATGAATGTGAGCAAAGGCGCTCAGGCGAAAACCATCGCCCAAGTCTGGAAACCCGGCGACTGGAATTCATTCCGCATCCGAATGGAAGGTGAAATTCCACATATAACCCTGTGGATAAACGGCCAGCAAATGTGGGAGGTTACGGAACCAGTTAATGACTTCGTTGCTGGCGAAACAAAAGGGATGATTGGGCTACAAGCGCACTGGTCGGCAGTATATTCAGCAGCCGCAGAGTCCTTTAATATGGCTAATTCATGGAAACCTGGTGCCGCTCACCGATTTCGCAACATTGCTATTAAAGAACTGTAAAAGTAGCGTGGACCTCTGGTCCGCATAGCTTAACTTAAAACAGCCTAGCTATGCGGACCAGAGGTCCACGCTACAACTCTTTATAAAATCCAGCGGAAGAAAAGGTATAGAGTAAAGGAAAGCAATACCGAAACAGGTAAGGTAAGCACCCAGGCGAGGGCAATGTTTCTGATTGTATCAGCCTGTAAGTTCTTGACACCCTTACTGGCAACCATGCTTCCGGCAATACCGGATGACAATACGTGTGTGGTACTAACTGGCAATTTTAACCAGGAGGCAAAGCCGATCATCGTTGCAGCAACTAATTCAGCCGAAGCACCTTGTGCATACGTTAGGTGTTGCTTACCAATTTTCTCACCAACGGTTACCACAATTCGGCGCCAGCCAATCATTGTACCGAGTCCTAATGAAACCGCAATCATCAAAATAACCCAAAAAGGCGCGTAGTCCGTAAAACGACGAAGGCCACTTTCTTCACCAAGGCTTTTGTTTAACACCGCCATCTGGCTCGCACTTACGTTCGCCCCTTCGTCAGCGGTAATTCGTTTCATATTGCTATTAATGAGCAGCAAATCCTTCCGAACATCTAATCGTTTCTCATTCGGAATTTTATTGTCTACGAGTGAGCTATTTATCAACTGTTTTAATTCACTCAGCTCGGTACGGGTTTGAGCCAGCCGGTCACGGTTAACGGGCGAAAGTTGGTTAGAATCCAGCACGGCAATTGTCTGTTCAATGCCCGTAATGTTCGTTTGCATCAAACGCGGATCAAGGTCGGCTTTAACCGCAAAGTGGTAAGGTACAATCCCAATCAGGATCAGCATAATCAACCCTACGCCTTTCTGTCCATCGTTACTACCATGAAAAAAACTTACCAGTGAACAGGTAGCAATCAAAATAGCCCGAATCCAGGTTGGTGGTTCGCTATTTTTCTTCGGCTCTTTAAAGAGTTGCGCTTTTGCGTCTTCAGACACCAACCGGCGAAGAACAAACATAAGCACAATGGCCAAACTGAAACCTAACAAAGGTGACAAAAGCAGAGCTTCGCCCGTTTCGATGGCTTTGTCCCAGTTAACGGCGGCACCCGTTTTGTTATCAGGTAAGGTTGAGAAAGCAAGACCTACGCCCAAAATTGAGCCAATCAGTGTGTGCGAACTTGAGCTGGGAATCCCAAAATACCAGGTTCCCAGGTTCCAGATAATAGCGCTTAGTAGCAAGGCTAGTACCATTGCCACACTGTGATAAACGTTTTGGTCGACCAGTAATTCAACCGGGAGCAGGTTCACAATTCCCATAGCCACACCGATTCCACCCAACAGAACGCCAGTGAAGTTGCAGATCCCAGACCAAACAACGGCAACGGTTGGTTTCAGGGAGTTGGTGTAAATAACGGTGGCTACAGCGTTCGCTGTATCGTGGAAACCATTAACGAATTCGAAAGCACAAGCAGCAAATAAGCTGATGAAGAGGAGGATAAAAACATCCGTTTCTAATCCAAACATACGAGGGATATCTTCTGTAGACAGGCTAACAGTGGGTCCGTAAGCCAATGATTGCCACAAAAGTAAGACAAACTGAGGATACCCGTATTACCAAATTGTTAAGTAGAGACGCGACCCTTCGCGTCTTAGATATGTCAGCTAGTCCATTCGAATGAAAGACGCGAAGGGTCGCGTCTCTACTTTTTACCCGCCAATTGACCACAAGCAGCATCAATATCCTTACCTCGACTCCGACGAACGTTTACCGTTACACCTTTATTTTCGAGGTATCCAGCGAACTTATCCAGCGTTTGGGGATCAGTGTTTTTGAAATTAGCTTCTGCAATGGGGTTATACTCGATGATATTAACCTTGGCAGGAACACGCTTCGTAAACTTCCAGAGTTCCTGTGCATCCTGCAAGGTATCGTTGAAATTGTAGAAGAGAATATATTCGAACGTGATGCGAGTACCCGTCTTTTTATAGAAATAACTTAAGGCGTCGCCCAAAGCTTCCAGCGTGTTACTTTCGTTGATGGGCATAATCTGGTCACGCTTAAGGTCGTTGGCGGCATGGAGCGATAGAGCCAGATTGAATTTCACCGCATCGTCGCCGAGTTGCCGAATCATTTTGGCAATGCCCGCCGTCGAAACGGTAATCCGCTTCGGCGACATCCCCAGCCCATCAGCCGACGTGATGCGATCAACAGATTCGAGCACGTTTTTGTAATTCAACAACGGCTCACCCATGCCCATGTATACAATATTCGAGAGCGGTACATCGTAGTTTTCCTTCGCCTGCCGATCAATGGCAACGACCTGATCGTAGATTTCAGCCGCGTCCAGATTCCGCTTGCGATCCATGTAGCCTGTGGCGCAAAACTTACACGTCAGCGAACAACCCACCTGACTCGATACGCAGGCCGTCATACGATCTGTATCGTCCGAACGAAGGGCTGGAATCAGTACGCCTTCAACCAGATTGCCATCATACAGCTTAAACGACGATTTGATCGTACCATCGTTGCTGCGTTGCTGTTGGTCAACGGTTAGCGGTCGAATTTCAAAATTAGTATTCAGCAACTCCCGCGTCGACAGCGAAAGATTCGTCATCTGCTCAAACGAAAGTGCCGATTTTTTCCAGAGCCATTCATGGACTTGTTTGGCCCGGAACCCCTGTTCGCCGTTTTTCGCAAACCAGTCTTTTAACTGAACAGCGGTCAGTTTACGGATGTCTTGTTTCATGATTTAAAGAGCGAAAGAGTAAAAGAGCGAAAGAGTGAAATGGCGCGTCAGCCACTCTTTCACTCTTTTACTCTTTCGCTCTTTACATTTTCTGCCTGCCATTTTTTTCCAGCTTCCAGGCCTTTAGGCACCCAGACGGCGGCTTTATCCATCACTTTGGGGGCAATGGGCCGTATGTACGGATACAAAAACGCGGTTTCTGTCTGGCGAGGGGGCATTTTTACGCCCATATGGGTTAACAACCAAAGGATAACACTAATTCCAAAAACCCAGGTAAAAAGACCGACAGCAGCACCCGCTACGCTATCGAACGTACCTAATAGTGAGTATTTTAATGATCGTCGGATAGCAAATCCCATCTGATTGATCATCAGAACGGTTGGAAAAAAGATGACAGAGAAGCCCAGCCACGGCAGAATTTTCCGGGCAATCTCCCGGCTGATATACGGACTAAGCAAGTCGATCCCAAACGCCAGAAACTTAAACCCGACAATCATGGCCACCACAAACGCAATGACCGCAACGATCTCCACCAGAAGACCTTTGCGGTATCCGTTAAAAGCCCCCCAGGCAAGGGGAATCAGCATGAGAATGTCGAGGGTATTCAATGAGCGAAAGAGTGAATGAGTGAAAGAACGAAAAGTGAGTGCGCCCAAATTCGCTCATTCACTCATTCATTCTTTCACTCTTTAAGAAAGTAACTGCTTCACCATGGCCGAAATTGCCTTCCCGTCGGCCTGGCCAGCGAGTTCTTTGGTCGCTACGCCCATGACCTTACCCATATCCGATGGAGCTGATGCACCAACCCGGCCCATAATTGCCTGTAGTTTCTCTTTCAATTCATCTTCCGACAATTGTTTCGGCAGGTATTTCTCAATAACGGCGATTTCGGCTTCTTCTACGGCGAGTAAGTCGGCGCGGTTTTGCTGACGATAGATGTCGGCAGAATCTTTCCGCTGCTTTACCGCTTTGGTTAGAATTTTGGTTTCGTCTTCGGGTTTCAGATCACCAGACTGGCCTTCTTTAGTTTCTTCGAGCAGAATCATTGACTTCACCGCCCGTAGCGCGCGAAGTTTGTCCTGATCTTTAGCCAGCATAGCCTGTTTTATATCGGCGTCGATTTGTTGTTTTAAAGCCATCTTTTTAATGAGCGAATGAGTTAATGAGCGAAAGAGCGGTTCTCAATTAATGAACCTTCATTCTTTTGGCAAAGTTACGAATCCAACGAAGCTATTTGCTATGATGTTGAATTCCGGTTCACTCATTCACTCTTTCACTCATTCGCTCTTTGAGAAATGACTAGATTAAGCGTAAATATCAACAAAATTGCCACCATCCGAAACGCTCGGGGCGGCAATAACCCCGACCTTGTTAAAGTAGCGCTCGACTGCGAACGTTTTGGCGCACAAGGCATCACGGTTCACCCTCGTCCCGACGAACGGCATATTCGTTATCAGGATGTTCTGGACCTCCACGAAGTTGTTACAACCGAGTTCAATATTGAAGGCAATCCCGACGAGCGATTTATCGAACTGGTAAAACGGGTAAAGCCTGACCAGGTAACGCTGGTTCCCGACGCTCCTGACGCGATTACCTCCAATGCGGGTTGGGATACCATTCGCCATGCCGACCATCTTAAATACCTCATTGACACCTTCAAAGCTGATGGTATCCGCGTCTCCATTTTTGTCGATGCTGACGAGCGCATGGTTGAGGGGGCTAAAGCCGTTGGTACCGACCGAATTGAATTATATACGGAGCCTTACGCTACCCACTACGCCGAAAATCGGGAAGAGGCCGTGGCTCCTTTTGTTCGGGCAGCCAAACGTGCCAATGAATTAGGCCTGGGCCTGAATGCAGGCCACGATTTGAGTCTGGAAAATCTGCGTTATTTCGACGAGCAGGTGCCGGGTTTGCAGGAAGTGTCAATTGGTCACGCGCTTATTTGCGATGCGCTTTATTTTGGGTTAGAAAATACGATTCAGATGTATTTGCGCTGTCTGAACCAGGATTTATTTGATTTAACTGACCGACTATGATTTTGCCTTCGGTTTCTCCGAATAGAATAATAAAATCATAGTCGGTCAGTTAAATCAAATAAATCCCGGTTCCCGATGGTCCACCAGTTGCCTGTTGAGGCTTTTCTTGAAAAAGCGCAAAATCTGCCCGTCATTGACGTTCGGTCACCGGGAGAGTACGATCATGCGCATATTCCTGGCGCGGTGAGTATTCCACTGTTCGACAATGACGAGCGGGCACAGGTGGGCACGAAATACAAGAATGCGGGGAAAGATGCGGCTGTTCTATTGGGGCTTAGTCTGGTTGGCCCTAAACTCGCCGATTTTGTCAAGCAGTCGAAAAAACTCAATCCGACGAATAAGGAGGTTCTGGTTCATTGCTGGCGAGGTGGTATGCGTAGCGGTTCGTTTGCCTGGTTACTAGATACCGCCGGGCTAACGGCTTCGACGCTCATAGGTGGCTACAAAGCCTATCGCAATGCCGTATTGGCAACTTTCGCTGAGCCTCGAAAACTGCTTATTCTTGGCGGGAAAACGGGAAGTGGCAAAACGGACATTTTAAAAGAGCTGGCCCGGCAGGGCGAACAGACCATCGATCTTGAAGGGCTGGCTAATCATAAGGGTTCTTCCTATGGCGCTATTGGGCAGCAGGCGCAACCTGCCAATGAACAGTTCGAGAATCTGCTTTTCCAGAAGCTACAGACGTTAGATACCAGCCGTCGAATCTGGCTTGAAGATGAAAGCCGGAGCATTGGTTCCTGTTTCGTTCCAATGGCTCTCTGGCAGCAGATGCGAGTCGCTCCAGTTGCGTTTATCGATGTACCGAAAGAAATCCGCATACAACGATTGGTAATGGAGTACGCCGGTATTGATCACAAGCTACTGGTCGAAGCTACCGAACGAATCCGAAAACGGCTTGGCGGCAAAGCTATTAAAGATGCGCTTACGGCGTTAGACAATCAGGACTACGCCACGGTTGCTGATCTGACCCTGCACTATTATGATAAAGCCTATTTGCACGGCCTATCAGAGCGAGAGGCCGCAAGTGTTCATCCCATAGCTGTTCAGGAAGATAGCCCTGCCCAAACGGCTCGGCAATTGATCGAATGGGCAAATGAAGATACTGGCGCGGGTATTCACCCGTTCCCATAATTTCGTCAGTATTCACTGACACAAAAATTATCTAGTTAAAGGCATCAGCGAATGCTGACGAGATTGTAGACACGGGTGAATACCCGCGCCAGTTATGTCAGAAATTAAGACCGCTTCTTTTTAACGCTTGAATTCATTCGCCGAACAACTTCGCGTTTATTGAAGCCTATGTGCCAGACGGCGAAGGCCGTTTCCTGATTGCCAAAACAGGCTTTACAGATTGGATTGCTGGCTGGCACAACGGAGTTATAGACAAACAGGGTATCGTTAATTTTCTGAATGTTAGAGATTGGGGCCTGTTTCTGCTTCACGCTGTACAGGTAAGCATCCAGAATATCGCGTTCCTTAATATCCAACTTCATATTCTGAATATCCGCTTCGCCCAGAAGGCGAATATCTACGTCATATCGATCGGCAATCGCTTTGGCCCGAGGCAGGTTTTGCAACTGACAAAGTTTCGTTTTTTCGGCAGGCTTGGCCGCTTTCTGAAGCTGGGTCGTCAGATCTTTCTCTACAGCGGCACTAATCTTTCCGCCCAAATCATCTACTGTTTCAATAATATCAGCATTCGTGATCCGCTTGATTTTCGAATCAGCCATTTCTGCCTTCAGTTCGCTGGTATAATGAACCCGCTCTGGGTTACAGGCTGATAAAAAACTGATTAACAGGAAACACAGAAGAAAAGAGCGTATCATACAATAGGAACTTAATGCAATTTCGTTTCGTCGTTTGTTAGGAAAACCATCCTGTCGGCTGCTTGGTTGCAATTGAATAAATACAACACCAAACCATCGGAGTGCCGAACCATGAGATTTTCGTAATTTTGTATTTCTTAATTGTCACATCCTCTTGTTGTTCCGCTGGAACGACAAATAAAGTTATAACTCATGCTTGATCAGTTAGAAGCCATTCGTGAACGCTTCAACGAAGTAGCTCAACAAATTGTACAGCCCGAAGTCGTTTCTGACCAGAAGCGATTTATGAAGCTGAGCAAAGAATATAAAGATTTAGAAAAAATCGTCGTGCAGTATCAGGCCTATACTCAACTGCTCGAAGAGATCGAAAATGCAAAGAAAATCATCGCAACTGAAAAGGACGAAGATTTTCGGGAAATGGCGAAAGAAGAATTAGACGAGCTGCTGCCTCGCCGGGAAACCATGGAAGAAACGCTCAAAGAGATGTTGATGCCTAAAGATCCCAACGATAGCAAAAACGTCATTCTCGAAATCCGTGGCGGTACCGGTGGCGACGAAGCGGCCATCTTTGCGGGCGATATTTTCCGGATGTACCAACGGTTCTGCGAGAAAATGGGCTGGCGCATGTCGCTGGTCGATTATACCGAGGGAACATCGGGTGGCTACAAAGAGATCATTACCGAGATCGAAGGCGAAGATGTGTATGGCAAACTCAAGTTCGAATCGGGTGTACACCGTGTCCAACGCGTACCAGCTACCGAAACGCAGGGCCGTATTCACACCTCGGCTGCCAGCGTAGCCGTGCTGCCTGAAGCGGAAGAAGTGGATGTTGAACTCAACATGAACGACATCCGGAAAGATACGTTCTGTTCGTCGGGAGCGGGTGGTCAGTCCGTAAACACGACGTACTCGGCGGTTCGTCTGACGCACATTCCAACGGGTTTGGTTGTGCAGTGTCAGGATGAACGGTCGCAGTTGAAAAACTTCGACAAAGCCCTGACAGTGTTACGGTCGCGTTTGTATGAAATTGAATTACAGAAACACAACGAAGCGATTGCTTCGCAGCGTAAAACAATGGTCGGCAGTGGCGACCGTTCCGACAAAATCCGGACGTATAACTACCCCCAAAGCCGTGTAACCGACCACCGAATTGGCATGACAGTCTATAATCTCCCCGCTGTTATGGACGGTGGCATCGGCGAATTTATCGAGCAACTCCGCATCGCCGAAAACGCGGAGCGGTTGAAGGAAGGAGCGACGGCGTAAATAAAATAAGTACAAAAATAGGGATCCTATATTGTGTCGATGTAGGATCCCTATTTTTGTACTTATTGTAGAGATGACCAATAACTACGATTATGTTATGTGGAAATACTAAGAGCAATCTTATCCTGAAAACGGGTGATAGAATAGGTTTGATTCAAAAAATCACTGCTGCTATTATTACCTGAAAGTCCTTAAAAAATCGGTCAAGCTGTTACCTACTTCTTTCGAATAGCTATCATCGATCATATCCAATTCGTAGAACATCCGATCACAAATTCCATAATGAAAGTAGCCAGTTGAACCAATAATGACAAACTGCTTGTAAGGGTCATCATCAACTTGGTGAGATTGGGTCACTTGAAGAACATCGGAGATAGGCCACAATGACAAATAGTTATCTCCAACAAGTCCATCTGCCCCATTATGTAGCCTAATAAAGTCTAAGTAATCAGACGGAAGAACAGAGCTGTATCGATCAACCAGCTCGAAAAACTCGCTGTTCTCCGGCTTATCACTCAGAGAGAGATTATTAATCAACTCTTCGTACATACTGATCTAAGAAGGATGGATTTTCTGTATCGCCCTGAAATAGCTTGACAATTTTAGGGCTTATTTTGAGTGACTAATATAACAC